>JBCBZF010001116.1:0-2332 GCA_039815525.1 Bacteroidota bacterium
TCATTCAGCCTGCGCATGTCGGGCTGGTATCGGATCGCGGCTTAGGGGTTAGAAGATGAAGCGATCTGAGGAAATCTGGGTGCCAGATGGGCTGTCAATTCACGTTGGTTTGATTGAAAGGGAATCACCAGGGCGTCGTACTTTGCCACCTTTTCATCCGTCAAGTCATAGACATAGACCAATTCATAGAGATCCCGGTATTTGGTGGCTTTGGCGAAGGTGTAATGCGACCAAACGCCATTGAAGATTAATCCAATCATGCTTGTAGAAGTTGACGCTTATTTTGTTTTTGAATGACGTAAGTCAAAAACTGATGATAGAGTTTGGCGAGGCCTTTTTCAGAAGAAAAATCATCAGTTGTCGCATAGGTTTTATCTGCCAAAGGACCGCTTGCAGTAAGGATCATGGTGCCGGATGTGGAAGCCTCATCCAATACAAGCATCGGACGATCCCAGGTATCTGCCAATAATACAGTCGCCTCAGAAGCAGGTTCGATGTAGCCACAAGCCCACCAGCCACTGATTCCATTGGAAAAATTGAACTGATCCAGATCAATTCCCTCAAATAAGGAATGTGGGTCATCTTCAATATGATAACGGACATCAATGGTTTTCTTTTCGTTATTCATGATCCAGCGGTTTCCGGGGATCCAGTCGGTAAACCAACCATCAAAGCAAAACAAGGCTTTGCCCTGATCAAGAAAAGCTTTCACCTTGTTTTTTATTTTCAGCATTGCAAGATGATCAGATCCACATGGGACAATGAGCAGCTCATAAGGATCAAGATTCGGATCAAAGTCCTTGCTCACATAGGCAAAGTCATAATGAACCTGATCATTGCTTTGATACAAAGGTGTCAGTCCTTCAATATGATTATGGATCACCAGGGCGTTCAGCATCATTCTGATTTTTTGAGATTGTCAAATCGTCGCCAGAATTCGATTTCCTGACGTGCTTCCGTTCTCGGATCAGCCACAAAAGCTTCATGACTTTCGTAGAGATCCAGGCTACCTTTCCGCATATAGCCAATTCTGTCTCCCATTTGTATGGCCTCTTTGAGGTCATGAGTTACGAACATAGCCGTGATTGAAAAGGTGTCTGCAATGTCTTTGAGTAAGCGCTGCATATTGCTTCGGGTCTCGGGATCGAGATTGCCAAATGGCTCATCCAATAGCAGAATCCGGGGATTGATGATCAGAGCCCTTCCAAAAGAAACTCTTTGCTTCTGTCCGCCGGAAAGTTGATGTGGCATTTTCTTTTCCTGTCCATTGAGTTCCAGTTTCCCCACTAAGTCCATGACCTTCTCCCGAATCAGAGATTTTTTTTCTTTTCGTATGCGCAAACCAAAAGCGATGTTGTCGAATACATTCAAATGAGGAAAGAGTAATGCTTCCTGATACAGATAGACAATTTCCCGTTTCTGCGGACGTAAATGTAGAACAGAAGCGGCATCCAATAAAACATCACGTGAATCTGCTTTTTGCAAGCCAGCCAGAATCTTGAGCAAAGTGGTTTTGCCAGAGCCTGAGCGTCCCAGTATACTCAACATCTCCCCTTTTGCCAGTGTGAAGCTGACATCCGAGAGAACGGGTTCAGATCCAAATGATTTTGATATGTTTTCGACAACGAGCATCAGGAGGATTGTGGTTGAAAGACGAATCGTTTGTTAATCCAAAGTAGAATCAGTGGCGGCACACACAACAAGACGCCAGCCATGGCGGCAAGAAAAGGATTGGCTTCATTGATATAGACAAACACCCTGACCGTCAGGGTTTGCACCTTCCCTACCCCAAGCAAAGTTGTCAAGCCGTATTCAAACCAGGAGATCAGGAAGGTTTGAAAAAAACAGACCAGTAACATTCCCTTTGAAAGCGGAATCAAAATCTGCCACAAGGCTTGTCGGGCGTTCCCACCAAGAGTATAAACCAAATGCTCCATGGACTGTAAACGGGCATTCCAATACTCTCCAAACAGAATCACAGCAAATGGAAAGGCGATCATGGTTTGCCCCAGCATCACACCCCAAACATTACCACTCAGGCCAAGCACAATGAAATAGTAGTATACACAAGCTGCATAAATGACTGGCGAGAGTACATATGGGAAATAAGCGATCAGTAACCAATTGCTTCGATTCGTGCTTTGGGCAATCCATTTACTGGTAAAAAATCCAGATATGGTTGCTATGGATGCAACGGTCAATGAGATCAGCAAAGACAATCCCAGACTTTTCCCCAAATCACTTTGCCCTCCCGGCGCGCGCCGGTTGATGGGGCCACGATTGATGGCAAGCCAGCCGAAGATTGGGTGGCCGAGGTCGTCGCGGCTCTGGA
>JBCBZF010000435.1:0-5815 GCA_039815525.1 Bacteroidota bacterium
CAGGAAGACAGCATTTTAGCCTTTGACATTCCGACCATCGATTTACTCATTGATGAAAAGGCACAACGTAAACTGGATCAAAAGCGGGAAGCTTCACTGGTAAAAGGCTTACTAACCCAGGGAGAGAACGATTGGGTGAAGGCGAAAATGGTCTCAGATGAGGCGGTTTTTCCTGTCAAAATGCGTCTGAAAGGCGATTTGGTGAGCCATTTTCATTCTGCGAAGCTGTCCTATCGGATTGCGCTGAAAGCGCCGCATGCCTGGAAGCGCATGATCACTTTCTCCCTGCATTCTCCGGTGGCACGTGGCTTTCTGGACGAATGGCTGTATCACAAATTGCTTGAGCAAGAGGATGTCCTGACCACGAAATATGATTTTGTCCACCTGAAGCTCAATGGGAAAAGCTTGGGATTGTATGCCTACGAGGAGCATTTTGAAAAACATCTGGTGGAATCCCGCGCCCGGCGGGAAGGGCCGATTGTGAAGTATGACGAACGTGGGGTTTGGGCGGTGCGCCAACAAGGCATTACCTATCGAACGCCCTGGCAGGAACGAGAAACCTACGCTTTCGAAGCGGCACATGCCGCACCTTTCAAAGAAAGCCGCATCATCAATGACTCCAGTTTGGCCCGCCAGTTTGATCTGGCCCACACATTGCTCGAACAATTCCGGATGGGCGAAGCGCAAACCAGCGAGATTTTTGATGCAGATCGTCTGGCCAGATTCTTTGCGTTGACAGATGTATCTCGTGCTTATCATGGCCTGATCTGGCACAATCAACGTTTTTACTACAATCCTGTCATTGGTAAGCTAGAGCCGGTCGGTTTTGATGGCTTTACGGAAAAAGGCGCTTTCGAATGGTGGGCAGCGCCATTTCTGGGTGCCCGTAATGATGGCCAGAAATTCCCTTTACCACGTCAGAATCACATTCCCAATCTCTTTCGGGACCAGGATTTTGCGCGGGCTTACTATCGCTACCTGGATCAGTTTACCCGCAAAAATTTTTGGGATCAGTTTCTGGCTATTCATGAAGGGGACTGGCAAATGCGCTATGACCTGATCAAAACCGAATTTCCTGAATACGAAGAAGAATTACGTGGTTTTGCCCGACACGCGCATAAATTACGAACGCTGCTGTTTCCGGTGGGGGAGAATGCGGTGAAAGTGTTTACCCAAAAAGTGGAGGGCAAGCAAAAATATCTCGCCGCTGTCAATTATCACATGACGCCCTTGGAAGTAGTTGCCTGGGGGAAAAAAACGAAGGCAGTTGAAGAAGAAATTGAGGCATTTTATCTGCCGGGAGCAGGCCAGATGCCGCTGCAAAGAATGGAAGGCCTGCAGGTTCCCAAAGCGGCAAAAGCTTTATTTGTCCGGATTCCCGGTGTTGATAGTTTGTTTGCCATCGATATTTTACCGTGGTCGCTTTCCGCTCCGACTACGCCGGTACAACGGCTCATGGCATCCGCCAAGGTGGAAAACAATGAACGCTATGTGGTACAAGATAGCCTGATTCAGTTTTTACCGGGCAAACATCGCATCACCGAAGACATCATCATTCCCAAAGGCTACCGGGTTCTGATGGATGCCGGAACCGAATGGGATTTGGTACAAGGGGCAAAGTTTTTGTCCCAATCGCCGCTGCATTTCACCGGGACCGAAGCCGAACCAATTGTGATCCGCTCTTCGGACCGCAGCGCAGGTGGCTTCACTGTTTTACAAACCAATGATGCCTCCGTGTTGAAATCCGTCATTTTTGACGGACTGAATACCTTGTCCACTGGTGGCTGGCAGCTCACGGGCAGCGTTACTTTCTATGAAGCAAATGTACGATTGTATCAATGTCGCTTTCTCAACAGTCCCTGTGAAGATGGCCTCAATTTGGTGCGTTCGCGATTCAAGATGAGCCAGTGTTTGATCCAAAAAACCTTCTCAGATGGTTTTGATGCGGATTTTTGCCAGGGAGAGGTGATTCTGTGCCGCTTTGTTGAGACGGGAAATGATGGCATGGATTTCTCCGGAAGTAAAATCACTGTGAGGGAATGCCAGGTGGATGGAGCCGGAGACAAAGGCCTGAGTGCCGGTGAAGAATCCACGATCCGCGTTTTTGATATGAAAGTGGCCAACAGCAATACAGGCGTGGCATCGAAAGACCTTTCCCTCTTGATTGTAGAAGGATTGGACATACAGGATTGCCGGACTGGATTTGCAGCCTATCAGAAAAAGCCGGAATATGGTCCCGCCAGCATTGAAGCAAAAAAAGTGACCACCAGTGGGTTGACCCACAGGCATCTGATCGAAAAAGGCTCCAAACTCACCGTAGATGAACAGGCAGTCGAAGGCATTTGATTGAAGATTATGCGTTTTGAACGAAAATACCGGATCGAAAACATGACGCTGGCCTCTGTCAAAGAGGTACTGCGTTTTCATCCGGCGGGCTTTACTGAATTATACCCTGACCGTCAGGTCAACAATATTTATTTTGATAGCCCTGAACTGGCGACCTTTCACCAAAACGTCTACGGCTTCAACGAACGCAAAAAATATCGCGTGCGCTGGTATGGTGAGGATGTAACAGCGATCCGTTTTCCCAATCTTGAGATCAAGATCAAGCACAATGAGCTGGGGGAAAAAGAAGTCTATCCCATGGCCGATTTCGCATTGGACAAGCTCAAGCCAATCAGCCGTGAGGTTAATGAGCAGATTCGGTTTCAGCCATTTTTACAGCCTGCACTCCTGAATTCTTATCGCCGCGCTTACCTGATGTCTGCCGATGGCAAATATCGTGTGACCATCGATCATGCTTTGCGGTATCATTCTATGCTGTATGGCGTCCGTTTTCACCGTTATCAGGTAACTGATGCGGCCATCATTCTGGAAGTGAAGTACGAACAGGCAGATGATGATGGAGTAGGCTTCATTACGCAGAATATGCCTTTCCGCCAGGATAAACACTCAAAGTATGTACAAGGTATTCAGATGACACGCTAAGTTTCGTGGTGAATTCATCCCTTCTGCAACATTAGGCTTCATCTTTCGGTAGCAGTTTTTTGAAACGAGGGTGTCTGGCGATGTAATTGGAGGCATACGCACATTCCGGCTGTACCTGTACCTTTTCACGACGGGCTTTCTCGAGCGCATATTCCATGATGGCAGGACCTACGTGGAGCTTTCTCAACTCCTGTGGTATCTGTACACCAGTCAGACGCCAGGTATTTTCTTCCTGCTCATAGGTCAGTACGACATTGTCTGGACGCGCTTCAATGATGAATTCCTGCGCTTCTTCGTTGTGCTGCACGTTCACATTGGTTTGCTTGAAAAACTTTGCACTCATCGTGTTATCATTAAGGTTAACATGAGAAAAATTTGCAGCAGGACCGTTGGTAAGGAAAGAGAGCAATGATTTCAAGATCTTAATTTTCTCCGGTCCACCATGCGACAATTCTCCTGTATCTAACAGATGTAATTTGTCATGCTATTTTGTCCGCAATTTCCGAATGAATATGCCCAACAAGTCTTTGACATTGCCCCTGATTGTCATTTCTCAATTTGCCTGTACCTCTCTCTGGTTTGCCTGCAATGGGGTATTGACTGATCTCCTGCGCGTATATGCATTGGATGAAAGTGCACTGGGACATCTCACTTCGGCCGTTCAATTTGGCTTTATTATCGGGACCCTGGTTTTTGCATTGCTGACATTAGCCGATCGTTTTTCGCCTTCCCGGGTGTTTTTGTTGAGTGCACTGGCAGGAGCAATGACCAATTTGGGCATGATTTATCCGGACCATAGCCTGGGATCTCTAGTATTCGTCCGTTTTTTGACTGGATTCTGCCTGGCAGGCATTTATCCAGTGGGAATGAAGATTGCGGCGGATTATCACGAAAAAGGCCTCGGAAAAGCCCTGGGCTTTCTGGTTGGCGCCCTCGTACTTGGAACGGCTTTTCCTCATTTTCTCAAAAGTATCGGTGGGAATCTTGACTGGCGCAATGTGGTGTATACCACTTCGGTGATTGCCATATTGGGTGGATGTCTGGTTGGTTTTCTGGTACCGGATGGCCCTTTTCGGACACGTAGCAAAGGCGTTGATTTTCGCGCTTTCTTCAGTGTTTTCGACAAAAAATCCTTTCGTTCAGCAGCGGGCGGCTACTTTGGGCACATGTGGGAGTTGTATGCCTTTTGGGCTTTTGTGCCAGTTTGGCTGGAGGCCTTTTTGCAAAAAAACACCATAGAGGCAGACGCTTCGCTTCTGGCTTTTCTCATCATTGGTCTGGGCAGCATTTCCTGTGTGATTGGCGGGTATTTCTCAGAGAAAAATGGCAGTGGGAAAATTGCCTTGGTCAGCCTGGCTGGTTCAGGCTTGTGTGTCATTCTTTCTCCTCTCGCTTTCACTTTACCTTTTCCCCTCTTTCTGATCTTCCTGCTGATCTGGGGCATGTTGGTCATTGCTGACTCACCTCAATTTTCGACTCTGGTGGCCCAATATGCGCCTGCAGACCAAAAAGGAACTGCTCTGACAATTGTGAACTCCATTGGCTTTGCCATCACCATTTTGAGCATGCAATTGATTGGGTTTTTGATTAACCATCTGACAATCAGTTGGTTATTTTGGGTGTTGTTGCCGGGTCCGCTGTTCGGTTTATGGACAGCAAGGAAGTTTTTGAAAAAAAAATGAAAAAAAATCGATTCTGGCGTTCACGCTTTTCTTTTTTTCGGGACTAATAGGGCAAACAACACAACTATGCAACGCGCACGTTTGTCCGAAAAAGTTAGGGTGTTTGTAATTCTCTTTAGTGTGATTCTGTCGGCCTGTGGACCGGCAGAGAAAGTGGTACCCTCGGGTGAGAGCAAGCTGAACACTTTTACCGATCATGCGATTGCCGGTTCAATGGCATTCTGTACCCACCATGGTACGGTAAGAGAGGTGGATGAGACGCCAGGCTGTGAGTTCGTCATTGTGCTAACAGATGGAATGTGGTTACAGCCTGTCATGATGGATGATCCGCTTTTCAAATTGCGCGATGGGCAGGAGGTGTGCCTCAATTTTGTGGCAAGCGCACCGGACGAGGGATGTGAGTTTGGCGTCCCGGTCCGCGTCCTGTCGATCCGCGAGATGAAAGCTTCAGTCGCGATTCCCTGAAGGTCTGACTGGTATCTGGGTACGGAAAGGTGTCCGTCATCTGACTGTATCCAGATGCCTCCTTCTTGAGATGGATGCGTATGTGCCCTTCGCTTTACACAACGGGAATACGGTAGATTTCTAAAGAACAGTTCAGAACATTCACTTCAATCAATGATACAAATGGAAAAGAGTATTTTTCATCATAGGATTCTTATGTCCTGGCAAAGCGTCTGCCAGCTGAATGCCCGCCGTTTTATGCGTTCATCGGTTAACCTTCTTTGGGTATTTGGGCTGGCAGGCGGTTTGTTTGTGATGTCGGCTTGTGGACCGACTGAGATTGTTTCGCCTTCCGCCCAAGCCAGGATCGTCCAGCCGGGACAACATCAGGCAATTTCGCTTTTGCCGCGCTGTCATCATGTCGGTACTGTACAGCAGATTGGAAATGTTCTGGGCTGCGACTATCTGATTCTGACGCCAGACGGCGATATGCTTCAACCCATTATTGTGGAAGATCCTAATTTCCAGTTTGTCGATGGTCAGACAGTACGGTTTGATTATCAACTGACGACACCTGGCATTACTTGTGATCTTGGGACTGCTATCTGGGTGACGTGTATTTCTCTGGAAGAGGCAAGTCTCTTCCAGGATAGCAGAATGGATTGACCCGGGGCCATCTGTGGTGTATTTTTGAGGACTAG
>JBCBZF010001290.1:0-1658 GCA_039815525.1 Bacteroidota bacterium
CTCAAGATTCCAGGTGTGGTTGCTGTCGTTACCGGCAAAGATCTTGAGCAGTACAATCTCCATTGGATGCCGACGTTGATGTCGGATACCCAAATGGTTCTCCCGACTGATACAGTCATGTATCAGGCACAGGAAGTCGCAGCTGTCATTGCGACGGATCGCTATGCGGCCCGAGACGGTAAAGAGGCTGTTATGGTCGAATATGAGCCCATGAAGCCGGTCATTGATCCTTTTAAATCCCTTGATGAGAATGCGCCGTTGCTGCGTCCGGATAAAGATGGCCAGAAGGACAATCACATTTGGCATTGGGAAGTAGGCGATAAAGAAAAAACCGCTGAAGTGTTTGACAATGCAGATGTGGTGGTGAAAGAGCAAATGCACATTCCCCGCATTCACGTTGCTTCAATTGAAACCTGTGGTTGTGTGGCAGATTATGACAAGGTCACAAATCACCTGACCATGTACATGACCACTCAAGCTCCGCATGCCATCCGTACCGTCATTGCATTGGTGGCAGGACATGTAGGCTTGACAGAGGAAAAAGTACGGGTCATCTCGCCAGATATTGGTGGTGGTTTTGGTGGCAAAGTACCGGTCTATCCTGGCTATGTGATCGCCATTGCGGTTTCATTCCTGGTTGGTAAGCCGGTAAAATGGGTGGAAGACCGCAGTGAAAACCTTCAGGCTGACTCTTTTGCTCGTGATTATCACATCACGGCAGAAATGGCAGGTACCAAAGACGGTAAAATTCTCGCTACCCGCTTCAAAGTTCTGGCTGATCATGGCTATACTGACGCCTCTGCCAACCCTTCCAAATTCCCAACTGGTCTTTTCTCCATTGGCACGGGTTCTTATGACTATGGTGCTGCCTATATGGAAGCTGATGCAGTGTACACCAACAAACCACCGGGTGGTGTAGCATACCGTTGCTCTTTCCGGGTAACAGAAGCAGTTCACGCCATTGAGCGTATGACCGATCGGTACGCGCAGGAAATTGGGAAAGACCCTGCTTTGCTCCGGATGGAAAATTTCATCAAAAAGGAGCAATTCCCCTGGAAATCACCCACTGGCTGGGAATATGACAGCGGCGATTACCACGCCGGTCTGAAAAAAGCTATGGAAGTCGTCAATTACGACGAATTGCGGAAAGAACAGGCAGAGAAGCGTGCCCGCGGCGAATTCATGGGGATTGGCATCTCTACCTTTACGGAAATTGTAGGCGCAGGTCCATCCAAAGACTTCGATATCCTGGGTGTCAAAATGTTTGACAGCGCGGAGATTCGCGTTCACCCGACTGGCAAAGCCATTGCGCGCTTTGGAACCAAGTCGCAGGGACAAGGACACGAAACGACCTATGCACAGATTATCGCTGAAGAACTGGGTATTCCAGCAGAGCATATTCAGATTGAAGAAGGGGATACCGATACGGCACCATACGGTTTGGGAACCTACGCCAGTCGTTCGACCCCAACTGCTGGAGCAGCAGCGGCCATTGCCGCTCGCAAACTGCGGGAAAAAGCCAAAAAGATTGCCGCCTATTTACTCGAGGTAAGTGAAGATGACCTCGAATGGGAACCAGGCAAATTCTTTGTCAAAGGTGCGCCTGATAAAGCAAAAACCATTCAGGAAATCGTTTTTGCCTCCTATACCAACCACCC
>JBCBZF010000022.1:0-17917 GCA_039815525.1 Bacteroidota bacterium
GGTACCAAAGCCCTGCAATTCCCATTGAGAAGGCACCGCGATTTCGGTCCAGACTCCGCTCTTTCGCCCCTCTGTGCAGAAAAAATCCCAGTTGATTGTCTGGTCTTTATCTGTTCCCGATAAGTACTGGATCTGCGTGGATTGGGCCAAGGTCCATACCGGCCAGATCAGGATGCAAAAACCGGAGAGAATTCGGAAAATGTTCATGACGGATAAATGTAATTTTGACAATTCCAGAAGGAAGGAATTTTTATCAAAAAATTCATCATGCTGTCAGCCATTGACAGGTTAGGCACAGTCTTGAGCAATGAAAGAGCGATAAATTTATCCTATGGATCAGAAACAGGAGAAGATACAGGCGCTTATCTCCGCCATGAGCGTGGCAGAGAAAGCCGGACAGATGACCCAGTTGACATTTTCGGTCATCACCCCCAAAGTGTCAATGAATGCAGACGGTAGTCCGGGAGATGAGTTTGGGCTTGACGCAGAAAAAGCAGCCCACTTTATCAGGGAGTATCACATTGGCTCTTTTTTAAATGGGATTGCAGTCCCCAAAGAAGAATGGTATACCGCGATACAGCGCCTGCAGGAAATCAATCTGTCGATTGACCGTCATGGGATCCCTATTCTTTATGGCATTGATCATGTCCATGGTCCCAATTATTTAGAGGATAGCACCAATTTCCCACACCAAATGAATCTGGGCGCGACTTTTGATCCGCAGCATGCCGCCAACGCCGGCGCTGTGACTGCCTTTGAAAGTGCTGGTTTGGGACACCACTTGAATTTTGCACCGGTCTTCGACCTGGGCCGGAATCCACGCTATCCGCGTTTTTACGAATGCTATGGGGAAGACCCCATCCTCTGCGGCCAACTGGGGGCTGCCTATGTAGAGGCACTGCAATCCCAGAAAAGCAATGGGCCGCACCGACAGGTGGCCTGTGCCAAACACTTCATCGGTTATTCTGATCCAAAATCCGGCTGGGACCGCAGTCCATCTGAAATTTCGGACCAGGATCTGTACGAATATTTTGTTCCACCTTTCCAGGCGGCGATCGATGCTGGCGTCAAAACCTTCATGATCAACGGAGGAGAGATCAACGGGATTCCAGTTCATGGCTCAAAAAGACTGTTGACAGACCTGCTCCGTCATCAGATGGGATTTGAGGGTGTTGTGATCACCGATTGGGAGGATGTGGTCCGTTTGCATAGCGTTCACAGGGTTGCGGACTCACCACGTGCCGCCGTCAAACTGGCCCTGGAAGCGGGGATTGATATCTCCATGACGCCCTTTACCACTGACTTTGTAGATCATGTGGTGGATCTGGTGAGCAGTGGTGAAGTTGCAGAAGCACGACTCGATGAATCAGTCCGTCGTATTCTGACCTTAAAAATGGATCTCGGCCTTTTTGAGACCCCCTACCCTGCCCTACCAGAGACCATTGCGTTGAGAACGAAGGAAAATGTCGCTAAGTCGCTGCAGGCAGCGCGGGAATCTCTGGTCTTACTGCGCAATGAGGCAGACTGTTTGCCCTTGGCGAACAATACGCAGGTCCTCCTGACCGGGCCTTACGCAGATCACAAAGGCGCCTTATCAGGCGGCTGGACGCTACGCTGGATTCCGAAAGACGAATCCATTTATCCAAGCTACCAACAGACCGTCAAAACTGCCCTGGAACATCAATTGGGGAAAGAGCAGGTGCAAACCCTTGCCCCAGATCAGCTATCTGAGGCGGATGGTGATGTCGTGGTCTACGTTGCAGGAGAATTGCCTTACTCTGAAGGCAGTGGCAACATTTATGATTACGATTTACCACAAGAGCAGCAAGCGGAAATCAAATTGGCGCAGCAAAGCGGTAAAGCAGTGGTACTGGTGGTGGTCGCCGGACGCCCCCGCATCATTCGGGAAGTATACGATGACTGCGCGGCCGTAATATGGGCTGGGCTACCCGGTTTTGAGGGTGGACCGGCGATTGCGGAGGTGCTGTGTGGCCTTGTGAATCCTTCCGGTAGAATGCCTTTTTCTTATCCCAAATACCAGGGGCATTTTTATCCCTACTTCCACAAATATATGGATCGGGGCCATTACCAGGAGTTCATTGAACCCGCCATCTGGACCGCTCCTTTTGGTCATGGCTTGAGCTATACCCGTTTTGAATGGTCTGATTTACAAATTTCAAGAGATCGATTGGTGCAAGGAGAAACCTTAACGGCCACTTGTCAGGTCCGTAACACGGGCGAACGTGACGGCATTGAGACGGCGCTGTGGTTTATCAGTGATCACTATGCCAGTATCACCCGGCCGGAGAAAAAGCTGGCCCACTTTGCGCGCATTCCGCTGGCAGCGGGAGAGTCGAAGTTGATCCAATTTGAGATCGTCCCTGATCTGCATTTGGCCTTCCCGGATCACACCGGAGCAAAGCGCCTGGAAAGCGGTGCGTTTAGCTTGATGATTGGGGGGATGAAGCTGGACTTTCAGTTAGAATCCATTGAAACCCTGGTCGGGAAAGAGTCCTGAACCAAAACATGTATGGAATCAACCGCAACGCATGCTCTTTCTCATAAAGGACATGCGTTTTCTTTATTCAACCATTTTGCTCTTGTCTTGTGTAGTCGGATTGGCGCAGGAAAAAGGCGGCTTGCTTATCTCCCCTTGTGAGTTGCCTTCGGTTGCCAATCACGATTCAGTCCAACAGATTCTCAATCAGGATCTTGGTCCAAGGTACGACGGCCCCAGAGGTATCCTCATCGTACGTTACACAGTAGATGCTGATGCACAGATTCTCAGTCAGCGGATTCTGCGGGCACCTCACCCGGCAATTGCTGCCTATGCAGAACCCCTCATTGAATTGCTTCGCTTTACATCAGATGCCTGTTTTCGTGCCTATGTGAGACAGGATTCACCAGAAGGAATTGGGGTAAACGTTCCCTTTCAGATTGGGCTTTTCCCGTAAAAAAACAGCCCACAACGTTAAAAACCGTTGTGGGCTGCATGCTTTTGGGTTCAACTATTTTATTTCTGTCCGGTCAGATCAATGCCATAGAAGTTCCAGGCTTCATTGCCTTGTTTGTCGCCTTCGATGAGGTTCACAAAACCAATGTGGTCGTGGATTTTATCAAATTCCAGGGTTACGTACAAGGTCTCACCAGCTATTAGCTTCGTAGAGCGAGGATAGGTCTCAATGCCTTCGGCACGACGCAATTTGAAGGTATTGCGGGCACTGCCAGTTCGATCGGTCAGATAAAATGCACCCGGTGAGCCCTTGGCCGCTACATTGATTTCAAAGTCTTTACGCTCTTCATTGGTGATCTTCAGCTTTACCTGCGTAGAGCGACTGGTGATCAGGACGCTTTCAATCTCAACATTGGCATGGGCCTTTCCTTCGCTCATCGGCATGCGATACAGCTTGCCGCGACGTGGAATATTCCGCTTCACAAAAGGCTTGCGGGGTTTAGGGCCACTGCTGAACAGGCCGCCACGAGATCGCCCTTCATCTGTGATTTCAATCGTACGTAAATCGCGTATCCGATCGGTTTTTTCCCGACTGATTTTGGGATCACGCGGCTGTGGCACACTGGCAGGGCGTGCATATCGATCATAAGTTGGCCGTGAATTCAGGCCACCATTGTCTGCAAAACCGCCGTCATCCATCCCACCATTATCAACATCAGCGACTGCACCGCCCCGAATACGTCTCAAATTCTGACGGGCAGCATCAAGTCCTTTGTCAATCCGCAGGGCTGCTTCAAAATCTACCGCCGCTTGATTTCTTCTCCCCAGAAAAAAGCGGGAGATGCCCCGGTTGTTGTATATCATCGCGAGCGAAACGCCTTGCCCTTCTCCAGGCTGAACCATGATCATATCCCCCATATTGAAACCAGGGATCCCTTGATTCCGGCGATTGAGAACGAAGTTATCGATGGCGCGGCTGAAGTCTTCCTCCGCTCGGCGGTAATCTTTGGTAAGGAGAAACGCATTGCCACGATAGGCATATACATCAGGATAATTTTGGTTACGTAGAATCACCTGGTCAAAGGATGAAATCGCCTGCTGATAATCAGCGGTACTCAAGGCGCTACGGCCTTTGACCATGTATTCATTGGCAACACGGGTTCTTTCGTCTGGTTGTGCAGACAGCAAATGAACGGAGAGCAGAAGGGAAAAAAAGACAATCGCGACGTTAGTGGATTTGGTCAGAGATGTCATGTGATGCTGTTGATGATGTAGTGTATGTTGGGTCAGGGAGAAGTTTGGTCAATCAATTCGATATCATAAAAATCCCAGGATGTTTCGCGGGCCGTACGCCCTTCCAGTATGTGGAAGTAGCGGACATCGTTGTCAATTCGTTCAAACTCCACCACAAAGATTTTTTCTTCATTGGGACGGAGGTTGTATACACGACTGGGCCAGCCGGTCAATGCTTTGATGTTTTTCAATCGGTAGTTACGTTTCAGGGAACGATCGGTGATATACCATGCATTGGGTCCCCCTCGCTTATCCAGTTTGATCGGGAACGCTTCTTCACCACCAGCTCCGCGAATTCGGAAGGTCACAAAAGTCGAACTCTGGGTGATCTTGACCTGACGGATGGCAATCAATGCATCGCTTTGGGAACCGATTTTGATATCTGAACTGGCGTAAGTAACCACCTCCTGGGTTTCCCTTGGATTGAGCGGTTCCAAATTGACCGGCTCATTGTCCAGAATAATGGGATCGCCATAAGAAGGGTCCGTAAAGTCATCGGGTTTACGGGGATCGTCGAAGTTGTCAGTATAGGGATTGTTGTCGAAGAGTGGATCATTCTGAAACACATCTTCTGGTCGGCGTGGGTCAGTGGTACTTGGCGGGTTATTGGCGTCAATCGCAACCGCAAAAGGATCAATTTCTTTCCGCTTCCGATTGGCGATGTCCAGATTTTTCCGCGCACCTTCATGGTTTGGATCAATCTGAAGGGCCTGATAGAAATAGGTGGCAGCCGCATCATATAGGTCCAGTTTCGCAGCCGCTACTCCCTGACTATTGCGTAATTCTGCATCATTGGGGTTGTAGTCAACCGCCCGCGTATAGTCATCTAAAGCCCGGCTGTAATCATTGAGCATATAGAAAGACTCCCCTCTCAATTCATACACCATTGGATGGGTCGGGTTGAGTTCAATCACCTGATTAAAGAGAGAGAGTGCCTGTTGATATTGTCCGGCACCGTATAGTTTTTTTCCCTGGAGGAAAACTTTCTCGGCCCGGAAGGCCTGGATGGTGCTATTGGGTTGTCCAAGCAGAACAACGGGGATCAAGAGGCCGATGGTGAGGATCAGTTTTCTCATCGTGCTTGAAAGTCGGGTTGGTCGCAAAACGGTGAAACTAGGAAATGATTGGAAGCTACACAAAGCAGATGATTTGTTTTTTTGAATCTGATTCTTTCCTTGAATTTAAAGTTCGGGAGATTTTTTGACATTACGAAATTGACGTCAGTAAATAATCGAAGTGACTTTTTTTTGCCAAGGGTAAAAAGAACGAAGCCGGGAAAAGCTTACCTACATTTCCGACCATGTAAAAAAAGCAGAAGAACCGCATCTGGTCTTCTGCTTTATCAGTTTGAATAAAAGTGCTTTGGATATACTACGGATTCCCAAAGGACTTAGTATGTCTTCTGATAATATTCGGCCAGAATATTTTCGGCCGCCTTGCCACATGGGGTAAAACTATGAGGGTTTCGATGGCCATATTCCATAAAACTCGGCCATTTCCACCAATACATTCCTTTCACCCACTCTCTTTCGGAAGCTGCCTGCAGCAATGCCTGGTAGCATCGGGCCTGGTCTTGATCAGAAGCAGACTGCCCTTTGGATTCGGCATGTGGTTCCAGCCAGGCACCCGCCAGACTACGAAAACCAACCTCCGTCAACACCACTGGTTTGTCAAACTTCCTTGATACCTTTTCCAAACGATCCATTGCCTCTCTGGCTCCTTTGAGCAATTCCTCATCTGAAGGATTGTTGTCTTTACTGAGCGGGTAATAGGTGTTGGCGCCGATGAAATCCAGGGCATCTCCAAAAGCAAGTTTTTCCACCTCTTCCCCCCAATTGGCCGCATAGGTGATCCGCCCACTGTAGAGTTTGCGCAAATCATTGATCAGCTTACGCCATTCTTTGGGATGACTGCGGGTCGCCTTGACAAATTCCACGCCGACACAAAAGTTTTCCATTCGCTGCACTTCAGCCATCATCGCATAGTGCGTAATCCATTTGCGGTAATGCCGGAAAAACGCCTTCCAATCGGCTTCATTTTGCATCTCTACATCTCCAGGCCAACTTCCGGGAAACCAGATCTGTGGTTTCAATAAAACCTCCATTCCCAATTTACGGGCGCCAGCTGCAGCATGCATCACCGATGCGTCATTCTCAGAGCCAGCCCGCTGTGAAAAGCGGAAGGGTGTGGGTTTGTGGATGGAACGCGTACCTGAATAAGGCACAATTGCGATCGCTTCCACATTGATATCGGTCAGCTTAGCCAGTGAAACCAAAGCACCTTTAGAACCATAACCATTGTAAATACTGTACCCTTCATGGGCAAAAGTCATCCCTTTCTGATAGGATAAAGCTGGCGCTTCCCAATGATGGATATCTTCAAAGTCCCCAGTACCAGAAGCCAGCCATTTGTCCCAATTCCATTTTTTTTCACGCATTTTTTCCCAAAAAGCCTGATCTGAATAATGGCGCATCAGTGCTTCCTTTCCTTCAAGCTTGATCACAAAATCGATCAACATGGCCGCAAAGCTTCGGCGCACCAGATTGGATTCCTGCTGATATTGATTCGGGTTCAACAAAGCTTCAAGGGGTATTCTATACCCAGCCAAAACCAGTTTTTTCGACCAGTATTCAGCTCCATACCGCAGCCATTGCGGGCTGAGATAAACGGCCAGTCCTTCTTCAAGGGCGGGAATGGCGGCCTGACCTAGCTCTTTGCGCAGGAGCAACTGAACCAATTTTTCACTTTGCATCCCTTCGTACTGGCTGGCAGCAACCTGATGAATTGCATGTTTCGACCAATCGATGTGTGCATGATTCATCTCAGAAAACTGCATCGCTTTTTCCTCCACATCCCCATACAAATGCAGTTCAACTGGTGGTAAATCGATATCTGTTTCAAGAAAGTTTTCCACCGTCTGCCAGCTCGCTTCAGCCGAATCAAGGAAAGCTTCGCTGCTTGCAGGATCTAATTGTGTATTGTGAAGATGAAGCCGTAAGTGTTCAGAGGTGAAGGCTTCCTGTGATTGTTTTTCCCAATCCCAATGAACCTTTTTATCTACGGTCCATTGCTCGGAAAAAGAGCCCATGACGAGTTTACGATTGTCATCATATACCTGATAGCCCCAATTGCTCCAGGGAAAATTGGACCAACCTGAGCCATTGCCTTGCTGCAAGCGGGAGAGGATCGCAGGTTCTGAATTGCCGCTAAGTAGCCCCATGGGAAGACCAAGCCCAAAAGGACTGGGTAAAAAAGAAAGGACAATCGTGTGAGAGGCCTGCTGATAGGAGCGGTCAGCAAAATCAAAAGATGCCGGTTTCAATTGTAGGGGAAAGTCTTCTCCCAGTCGCTGAAGGAGTTGATTGTTTGTGATACTGCCGATGAGAAAGACTGGATGTTCGCGCAGTTCTTCGTCGCTCACCTCAAGATCACTACGGATCAGGAGACTGATATACTCTGATTCTCCCTGCACCCTTTCTAGCCAGGTCTTGTAGGTGCCGATCAATTGCGGATCACCAGAAGGATAGACCACCAACATTTTCCGCAACTTGCGAAAATTGCGCATCAGATTGTCGCGACTGGATGGCTCTTCCTGGACGGGTGATTGCCCACCGACTGTCTGACAGGAAAACAGCCCAAGCAGTAGCAAGACTACAAAAGTAGTGTGCCATGGCTTTCGTAAAATCAATTGCATGACCGAAAATACAGAATTGGCCTGAATCAGACAGAACGCAGCAGATGGAAAAAATGCTGAATTCTTGCGGAGCCTGATAGGGATTACGTACTTTTCAGCATGAAGCGATTCTGGTATTTCGGTATTGTCTGTCTCACACTCACAGCCTGCTTACAAAAAAATCTTCCCCCGGCACCTTCTTCTGGTATGTTGCCCATCAATGGTACCCGCTTGTATTATGAAGTAATTGGTGAAGGTGAGCCAGTGGTAGTATTGCATGGCGGACCGGGGATGAATTATGCCTACCTCATGCCGTATTTCGAGACATTGGCAGATGAACACCAAATGGTTTTATTTGATCGGAGAGCTTGCGGGCGTTCTGAAGCAATAGTTGATTCTGGGTCTATCCGTATGGATACCCTGGTGGCAGACATAGAGGCCTTACGGATTGCGCTCGGTTTGGAGAGGATTCACCTGATGGGGCATTCCTGGGGTGGATTACTGGCGATGTGGTACGCAAAAACCTACCCGGACCATTTGCAATCCATGATCCTGCTGAATCCCAATCCTCCTAATAAATATTTTCAGGACAGTATCAACACCCGCATTTTGGCCCGTGAACCCACAGAACATCGGGAACTGCTCCGCAATTGGTACTACTCGCCCGAATATCAAAATGGAGAACAAAAAGCGATTGAGAACACCTATCGCCTAAGCTTTCAATATCAGCTCTACAACCAACGCCTGCTGGATTCAATCAATTTCTACATTCCAGGGGATCAGCGGGACCGCACCTCCCAGTTTCGCAGCATGTATCAGGATCTTCGCGAGTATGACCTGACTGACAGTCTCGCAGGTTTTACCCAACCGACCCTGATCATTCATGGGGAATATGAGTACACACCCCTTGCCGCCTTTGCGCGGCTTGATTCAATGCTGGAAGATGCCGAGTTGGTGGATTTGCCTTACTGTGGGCATTTTGCCTATCTCGAAGCGCCCGAACAATTTAAGCGGGTGGTGAAGCAGTTTTTGCGCAAAAACAGAATGTAAGCAGAGATTTTATACAAAGGCGCGGTGCTTCCTCGCCTCTGCACAAAATCAATTGAGCGTTCAGGCACTACCAGTTGTGGACCTTTTGGTAGGCTTCGATCACCTTTTTCTCCCCGTCTTTACCTGGTTGAGAATTGCCATGCTCCATTCCCAGGACGCCTTCAAAGCCTTTTTCATGGATATATTTGAAGACGTTGGCATAGTTGATTTCTCCGGTCGTTGGCTCCTTGCGGCCCGGATTATCACCAATCTGGAAATAGGCAATTTCATCCCATGAGTCTTTGATATTGGGAATCAGATTGCCTTCCGTGATTTGCTGATGATAGATATCATAAAGGATTTTACAGGCAGGGCTATCAACTGATTTACAAATTTGATACGCCTCCGCCGCTTTTGACAAAAACAGCCCGGGATGATCACGGAAATTGAGTGGTTCCAGAACCATGACCATGTCATGCGGTTCGAGGATGGCCGCTGCTTGCTTAAGGCTTTCGGTTACATTGGCGATTTGATAGCCCCAATCCAATCTCAAATCAATGTGTCCGGGAACCACCGTCATCCATTTGGCATTGACGCGTTTGGCCACCTCCACAGAACTGCGGATATCATCCAGAAATGCTTCCCGATAGTCTTTTTTACCAGAGGCAAGATTCGGCTCCGTCCAGTGGATTTTGTGCGCCACAAATACCCCCATGGTCATGCCATGCTTTTCCATGACCGCTGCCATTTTTCCCTGCACATCCTTTTCCCGGCCTTTCATCCCATTGTCTTCAAATGCCATAAAGCCCTGTGCTGCCATGAATTCCAGTTGCGCCACCGGATCTTCACCAGCATGGTGCTTAAACATGCCGATATGGGGCGCAAATTTTAGGCGAAAGCTTCCTTTAGGGCCTTTGGTGTCAGCAGTTCGATTGGCAGCAATTGCACTGAGGCTTCCGGTGGTAGTGGCAGCTGAAACTGCGAGACTATTTTGGATAAATTTTCTTCGGTTCATGTGATTAAATTACTTTGGTTACTCCAGGAGTCGGGACGGGATAGAATCCATCCCCATTGGGCAGGACCGGAGGTTCAGCATCCCAGGAAAATTTTTTCGGCATCAGACTCAGATCAGACTGAATTGCCTCGTCCCATTCGACTACTTGTCCAGAATAAGTAGCCATGCGTCCGAGCAATGCCGTCATGGTACTTTTGGCCCCATTTTCAGCATCCGCAAATTTGTATTCTCCTTTGGCGATCGCAGCAAAGAGTTCATTATGCTCCACTTGATACGGATTGGGGTCTTTCTTAGCGTTATGGGAGAAAAGATTATATCCTGATGGGGTCAGGAGTACGCCTGGTTCTGGCGCAGTTCCATTGGTCCCATGAAAAGACTCCGTTACACGGTTCATGCAGCCTTTGATATGGCGACATTGACTAAACATCCGGCTCCCATCAGCATATTCATATTCAACCACGTGATGGTCAAAAATTTCGCCATGCTCTTTGCCGTTGCGTACTTCTCGTCCGCCCATACCGTGCGCACGGACCGGATAAGCCTGTTTGACCCAATTGCCGACATCCAGATTGTGAATATGTTGCTCGGTGATATGATCTCCACACAGCCAGTTGAAGTAGTACCAATTACGCATTTGGTATTCCATTTCTGTCATACCTTCTTTGCGGGGGCGCACCCAGACACCGGCACTGTTCCAATAGACCCGTGAAGCAATGATCTCTCCGATGGCACCTTCATGAATCCGGTTGACCCACTCACGATAGATGGTTTGATAATGCCGCTGCAAACCTACCACCACATTGAGTTTTTTACGTTTGGCTTCTTTGGCTGCCGCGAGGACTTTTCGAATCCCTGGCGCATCAGTGGCAAGCGGTTTTTCCATAAAAACATGCTTGTCCGCAGCAATGGCCGCTTCAAAATGGATGGGTCGAAAGCCTGGCGGTGTTGCAATCACAACCACATCTACCAGCTTCAGCACTTCTTTATAGGCATCAAAACCCACAAAGCGGCGGTCTTCCGGTACCTCAATCCGTTTGCTGATGTCATTCCCACCATCATCTGACCAATCTGCAAAATCTGGGTTGGTCAGATTCTTATGGCTGGATTCAAGACGATCGCGAAAGGCATCTGCCATCGCCACCAGTTTGACATTCTGGCCTGACTTCAGGGCCTGCATGGCGGCCCCAGTGCCACGACCACCACAGCCAATCAAGCCAATTTTGATGGTATCCGCTCCATCTACCCAGGCACTGGCCTGAAGAGGGAGGCTCATGGCGGCCAGACCGCCAGCCGCCAGTGAGGCATTCTTGACGAATTGGCGTCGGTTGAGTTGTTGTTTGGGTTTCATATTGCGTAGTCCTTTGATTTAGGGGAAAATTGAAAGAAAAAAGCAGTAGCCCCTGGATTGGAAAAATGTCTCAGGCTTTGCTGCTCATGGTTCGCGACCTCAGATCAGCCTCCGAGCACCAATTTCCAGAACGCTTTCATGTCTGCGGCACTCATGTTCTTTGCCGGGCTGATGACCCGAAATCCCACAAAGGGGGAGTCGGTATTCCACCAGAAACTCTTAGGAATCTGGGGATCGCGATGTTTCCATTGCATGCTGGAACGAATCCGATTGGCAGACCGCATTTCTGCGGCAGCATCCTGATAAGAACCGCCTTTGACGGTTCTTGGGTGGAGCCGTTTGGGTTTTCGCCAGGGCGAAGCGTTGATGCTGTCTCCAAGTTGGGTGGCATAATAATCTGCCTGATATTCATCCAGGGTCCACTCAGCCACATTGCCGAGCATGTCATAGAGTCCCCATGGATTGGGTTTCTTTTGTCCTACCTTTTGAAAAGCATCTTCACTGTTGCCTTCATGCCAGGCATAGGCATCAAGCTCAGCGTCGTCCTCTCCAAAGAAATAAGGAGTTTCCGAACCGGCCCGGCAGGCATATTCCCATTCTGCTTCGGTGGGTAAGCGAAAGAAACGCCCCGTTTTATTGCTCAACCAACGGCAAAACTGCAAGGCGGCCAGTTGCGTCATGCTGGAAGCCGGATACCCATATTTCCCCATTCCAAAAGTTGGGTCTTCATAAGGCGGACTGGGCCGCGAAACCGCATCTGCGACAAAGGCCGTTTCAGCATCACTTGAATCATTGTCCAATTCACGATCCCGATAAATTTCATACTCATCAAATCGGATCTCAAACTGCCCCATCCAGAAGGAGTCAACCGCTACGGTCCGCCTCGGTGCTTCATCTTCCTCAATTCCTGCCTCACTTCCAATCTGAAAACTACCAGCCGGCACATACACCATGTTGATCTCAATGTCAGTTCCGGGGATTCGCTGGCTGATGCTGCGGAGGCTATCCTGTGCCATTATTGTCAGGCTGAACAGCAGCATGGCCATCAAAAGAAACAATCTATTCATGTTTTTTTGTCAAAATCAGGTGAAAATCTATGTCTATTTCATCGCCAACCACCATTTGGCCGAAGAGCAGATTAGGTGGTTCCATGCCAAAATCCGTCATTTTGAGGCGGTGTTTGCCATCCAGCACCCATTGTTGTTGATCATCCTGGGTAGCTTCCATCTCTACCCTTAGCGCTTGCTGTCCGCCCGCCATTTCCAGCCGACCATGAGCTGAAATGACTGGCTTTGAAGCTTCATCAGTGCGATAGGATAGGCTGTCTAACTGAAACACAATTTCCGGATAATTGGCGGCATCAAAGGCTTCATACATATTGTTGTTCATGGTTTCCCCCCTACCACCGTCCATACTCTTCACCGCAAAACGGATCTCTCCGGACTGGATGCCTGAGAGCTGATCGGAGGCAGCCTGAAATGAACCTTCCAGCTTACGAACTTTCGCTGACCAGTCATGTACATTGGAGGTGCCGTGGGTCGTGCAGCTGCTGCCTTCGGCCAAGGCGTATTCGTGCTGGGCCAAAAGCAGGGTGAAGCTGCACAAACAGCCCAGAAAAAGCAGATATTTTTTCATTGCTGCGAGATTACAGTGGACGAATCCAGATGTTTCGGTAGCTGACGGGATTGCCATGATCTTGTAGCTTGAGGGGCTTGGCACCGTGCGCTTCATATTTGGGGAATCCAATGTAAGGGGTATTCCCCTTGAGGACGTAATGATTCTGAACCAGAATACCATTTTGGATCACGGTTACGGTCGCGGGCTTGACCAGACTCCCATCAGCATGGAACTGCGGCGCACTATAAATAATATCGTACGTCTGCCACTCGCCAGGAGGCCGACAGGCATTTACCAAAGGCAAACTTTGTTTGTAAACTGAGGCGGCTTGTCCATTTGAATAGGTCCGATTCTGGTAGGAATCGAGGACCTGCACTTCATAGGTCTCCTGCAAAAAGACGCCACTATTGCCTCTTCCCTGTCCTTTCCCTTTCACTTCTTTGGGGCTACGCCATTCCAGGTGTAATTGAAAACTGTTGAAGGATTCTTTGGTGCGAATATCCCCTTGTCCGGCGACCACGGTCATCGCGCCATCTTCAAGCTTCCAGCCAGCTGCACTGCCATCGATCTTTTCCCAATTATCCAGGGAAGTACCATCAAATAGAACCACTGCATCGGAAGGTGGGCGGGTCCCTTCACCGGGGGTAACCACGCTTGGCTCCGGCTCCCATACTTCGGTTTCCTCAGGTTTCATCTTTTGGGCGAAACTTACCTGACCAATCAAGATAAGAATCATCAAAATGCTCGTAGTGTAGTTTTTCATCTTTTCTTTCAAAAAAATTCAACGGGTTGATTGAAGGGAAAATACAAAGTTTTTATCAGGTCGCCATCTTTTACCGACTGCTTAGGAGCAGAAATCAGCCCATTCCCAATGGCATTTGGTCCGATCATACTTTTAATTCGGTTTTCTGTACTAAGAAGCAGTATTTTTGATTAATTGGGGTAAAAGAAACTTCTGAAAGAAACGAGTCTCGAGACGAAATTCTCGTCCGGGCGTTTCCTATACGCATGTAGCCAGTGGCTGGGCGCCTGTTTCTAAGCAGCGAACGCACCTCCAGGCCGAGATACACATCGTATTCAGTTTTCGTTTACCGCATCTTTGACATCATTTCCTCGATTGGGTAGAGGGAATAAAGCTATTGTTTGAGAGAATCACATGGAAATCAAGGTATTTTCTAAAAGAATCAGCCATCAGCCTTTTGCAAAGTGGATTTTCTTTTCCCGGCCTTGGCTGCTTTTGCTTATAGGATTGAGCGGTTTTGTCTCAGAGGCGCTGAGTCAGAATATCATACGAGGGCCATATTTACAAATCGGAACGGATACCAGTGTGGTGTTACGGTACCGAACCGATGTGGCGATTCCGACTGACGTAGTTCTTGGTTTGGATACCATTTCCCTACCCCATAGTTATGAGGATACAACGGCCAAGACTGAACACGAAATTCTCCTGGGTGGCCTCAGCCCGGAAACACGTTATTTCTATGCGATTCGTAATGCTGGCAGTTTTCTGGTTCCGGCTGACTCTGCGCACAGCTTTCTGACCTCTCCGGTGCAAGGCAGCAGGAAAGCACTCAGAGCCTGGATACTGGGCGATTGCGGCACCGGGAACAATAATGCCAGAGCGGTACGGGATGCATTCTACGATCTCAGCGGGGATGCACAAACTGACATGATGATTTTGCTCGGAGACAACGCCTATAACAATGGTACCGATGCAGAATACCAACAGGCGATGTTCCAGAACATGTACGAAAGTCAGTTGCAGCAAACAGTCGTATGGCCCTCTCCTGGTAATCACGAATTTTTCAATGGCCTTACCTCATCCGACAACGAAACCGGCCCTTACTACGATATTTTTTCCATGCCAAAAGCCGGACAGGCGGGTGGTTTGTCTTCTGGTTCAGAAGCCTATTATTCCTTTGACCACGGCAATGCGCATTTTATTTCACTGGACTCCTATGATACCGATCGCAGTCTGGGGGGGGCCATGCTAACCTGGCTGCAAAACGATCTTGCGGCAACTATCCAGGAGTGGATCATCGTATTTTTCCACCATCCACCTTACACCCGGGGATCACACAATTCGGACAATGCTTTTGACAGTGGGGGAAGAATGCATGACATGCGGGAAAATGTGTTGCCGATTCTGGAAGCGGCTGGTGTTGATCTCGTTCTCAGTGGGCATAGTCATTCTTATGAGCGATCCTTCCTCGTAAACGGACATTATGGGCTCTCCTCCACCCTACAGGGCAATATGATTGTCGATGGGGGCAGTGGAAACGAAAACATTGATAGCACTTATTCCAAGACTGAGTTAGCACAAAACGGCCAGGATGGGACGATTTATATTGTAGCAGGTAGCTCGGGTAAAATATCCGGGGGGTCTCTCAATCATCCGGTCATGTACGCGTCGATCAATCAACTCGGATCTTGTGTACTGGACATCGACAGCAACCGGCTCGATTTACGCTTTCTCAATTCGGTCGGAACCATTGCAGACCAATTTTCTATCGAAAAAACTTTTGCCATTGGTTCTCCTCCTGTAGTTGCGGTGTCAGCGCCAGCTGATGGTAGTGGATATGCCAGTATTCAAGCGATTAGCCTTGAAGCGGATGCCAACGACAGCGATGGGAACATTGATCAGGTAGATTTTTATGTAAATGGTGGATTGGTGGGAAGTGGTTCAGCCGGAAATCCATCTACTCTTTCCTGGACCCCTCCGGCCAATGGTGTCTACGAAGTCACTGCACATGCCACTGATGACAGTGCCAATACGGTCATTTCTGCGCCAGTTACCATCTACGTCGGATCCATCCCACAAAGTCAAAGCATTCAACTTTCTGGGAGTGCCAATGATACCGAAGAAGGCGAAGATGGTGTCATTGATGTTACCAGTACAGATTTAGAACTGGCCAATGAAAACAATGCTGGCGATCAATTGGTGGGCATGCGCTTTGCAAGCGTCAACATCCCCAAAGGTGCGACCATTACCAATGC
Organism: Bacteroidota bacterium; assembly: GCA_039815525.1. GTDB lineage: Bacteria > Bacteroidota > Bacteroidia > J057 > J057 > JBCAWW01. The sequence continues at coordinate 15,926 of JBCBZF010000022.1, forward strand.
TTATCTGCAATTCACAGTGGATGAGACCCAAAACATCAACCCTTCTGAATTGGTGATTTTTGGCGAGGATGAAGAAAATGCGGCGCCTTTGGGCATCAATCTCGGAAATCTCAGCAGCCGGGAACGAACCGATGCGCGGGTTAGCTGGAGCATTCCTACCTGGGGGCCAGTCGGTGCAGCTGGTGCAGCCCAGCAGACACCTGATATCAGCACCATTGTCCAGGAAATCATCGATATTCCGACCTGGACCTCTGGCAACTTCATGAACCTCATGATCGCTGGCCGTGGCCGCCGAACCGCTGAATCAGCGGATGGGTCTCCTGTCGACGCAGTGGTCCTGCATGTCGATTATGTCATCAATCCCCCTCTTACCAATACCGCACCTTCTGTCAAATTGGTGAGTCCGGAGGACAGTCTGCTTCTCACCAGTTTTGCCATCATGCCCTTCCGGGCTGAGGTAATTGACACGACTGGAATCATCAGCCAGGTTGATTTTTACGTAGGTGGCGCACTGATTGCCTCTGATACAGATTATCCTTTTGAACAAAATCTGGCTGTCGGCGCAGTCGCAACCACCGAAATCTATGCTGTCGCTACAGATGATGGTGGTCTGACCGGAACCTCCGATACCATCACTGTCCTGATGGATGCAAGTTTATCCACAGTCTCCCTGGTGGCCAGTATTCAGACCGGAAACGACGATGCAGAAGAAGCCAGCAATGGCAATGTAGATCTCAATAGTTCGGATCTTGAACTGGTTCGCGACGACGGCAATAATGCAGGAAATCAGGTGGTAGGCCTGCGCTTTGACAATCTGAAAGTCCCTCAGGGAGCCGTGATTCTGGATGCCTATCTCCAATTTCAGAGTGCAGGTAACAACAATCATCATCCCAATGAGATGCTGATTCAGGCTGAAGCAGTAGATGATGCCGCCCCATTTCTGGGAGTGAATGGTAATGTCTCTGGAAGGAGTCTGGGCACTGCATCCGCCAATTGGTCTCCTCCAATCTGGACGTCTGTTGCGGCCAATGGACCCGAACAGCGGAGTCCCAATCTCCGCAAGCTGATTGAAGAGGTGGTCCAGCGACCGGGCTGGTCTTTCGAAAACGCCCTGGTGCTGACCATCAGCGGGACCGGTCGACGGGAAGCCTTTGCCTATGATGGAGACGCTACCCGTGCACCTGAGCTACACATTGTTTATTCCGGGAAGGCAGTCCCGGTTCGTGGGCCCTATTTGCAGCAAGGAACAGACACCAGCATGGTGATTCGTTATCGCACCAGTCTGCCGACCGATAGCAAGGTTTCCTTTGGCACCAGTCTCAACGCCCTCAACCAAAGTGTCGTCAATGCCAGTCCCAAAACGGAACATGAGCTATTGATTACCGGCTTGACACCAAACACACAATATTATTATCAAATTGAGGATCAGGATGGTGTGCTGAAAGGTGGAACAGCTGATTTTTATTTCATCACCGCTCCTGTTCCTGGCACCCAACAAAGTATCCGGGCCTGGATTCTGGGTGATCCCGGTACTGCCAACAATGATGCCCGCACGGTGCGAGATGCCTACTACAATCATGTAGCCGGACAGCATACAGACCTGATGATCATGTTGGGCGACAATGCCTACAACATTGGTTCCGACCAGGAGTACCAGGTCTCAGTCTTCGAAAATATGTACGAAGACCTGCTACAGCAGACGGTGCTCTATCCTTGTCCCGGCAACCATGAATTCCTCAATGGGTCCACCGATAGTGACAACGAAAGCGGTCCTTATTACGATATTTTCACCTTGCCTCGCAATGCAGAAGCTGGCGGTCTGGCTTCCGGTACGGAGGCTTATTATTCATACGACTACGGCAACATTCACTTTATTTCCATGGACTCTCACGATAGCGATAGAAGTCCGGGCAGTGCGATGTTGACCTGGTTACAAAATGATCTGGCCGCTACAACCCAGGAATGGATCGTAGTATATTTCCACCACCCACC
>JBCBZF010000528.1:0-5059 GCA_039815525.1 Bacteroidota bacterium
CAAACTGAGATTCAGTCCGGCAGAAAAGGACGGAAAAGCGGTTAAGTTCTGGGTCAATGTCCCATTCAACTTTAAGCTGATCGACTAGAGGAGAGAGGAGACAGGAGAGAACAGATATTTTCTCTTACCTGAAAATTGGGTGTAGGACTTAAGGTGGATGTACATTTGCTCGCACCTCGCACCTCTACTCAATCAAGCCCATTTTACGGGCACGTTCCTCCCACTTTTGGCGGGCAAAGGCCTGCAAATCTGACACCTGATCGGTCTCATCCATGATTTCCAGACCGAAGAGGGTTTCAAACACATCTTCCAGACTGACCAATCCCTGAAGGGCGCCGTATTCATCTACGACCACGGCCAGGTGTTCGTGTGCTTCTTTGAGTGTCTCAAAGACGGTACGCAGCGACATCTCCTGTTTGATGAAAACTGCCTTGCGGCAAATGCTGCTCAGGGGTTGGTCGCCTTTGCCTTCCACGAGCTTTTGAAGCAGGTCATCCTTGAGTAAAATACCGGTTACAGAGTCTCTGGAGTCTTTATAAAGCGGAATCCGCGAAAATTGGAAGGGCTTATTACTTCCCTTAAAATTATTCTCATAAAAAGACTGCAAATCCTCCGTCTCTTCCGCCATTTTCATCACCGTCCGGGGCGTCATGACATCTTTAGCCGAGAGATCGTCAAACTGTAATACATTTTTGATCAGCTGGTAATCCTCCTGATTGAGGTCGCCACTTTCGCTCACCACTTCGGCCATAGCCGCAAAATCCTGCTTGCTGAAAACCGAACGCTCTTTATCCTTTTTCATCAATTTGGTCAGCTGATTGCTCAGCCAGACAAAAGGTTTGAGGATCAGCATCAGCACTTTCAGAGAACGGGCCGTCACCCCAGCCAGTCCTTGCCAGTTGTTGGCACCGATGGTTTTGGGGATGATTTCAGAGAGAAAAAGAATCCCCAGGGTCATGATCACCGCGATGATGGATTCATAGGAAATGCTGAGGCCAAAGAGACTGGCTTCTTCCGTCCCGTATAATTTGCCGGCTTCCGCACCTACGCCGATCGCACCAACCGTATGTGCAATGGTATTCAGCGTCAGGATGGCCGAAAGCGGTTTATCAATGTCTTTTTTAAGTTCAGCCAGCAATTTGCCGGTACTTGAACCCTCCTGCTCCTTTCGTTTGATGAAAGAAGGGGTAACTGAAAGCAGGACCGCTTCAGAAATAGAACAGAGGAATGAGAAAACGATAGAGAGGAGAAAATATCCGATCAGGAGTGCCATGGACAGATTGGGTCGATGTATGTAGCTTTTCCGGCAAGATAGTCCCAGCCGTGCGTTTTGCAAAACGTCATTGTTGAGAAGAAGCTTTTGTACATTCGGTCACAAAAAATCCATGCAGATCACCAATATCTCCGAATTCATGCCCTGGTACGCCAAAGTCAAAGGCCGTACCCATCGGTTGTTTGCTTGTATCCCGCCTGAACAAATCGAATGGCGCCATCGGGAAGGCAGCTTTAGTTTTGGCGACATCATCCGCCATCTGGCCACCATCGAGCGCTTCATGTATGCCGAAACGGTGCAGGGAAACCCCAGTCGCTATCCGGGTTGTGGGACTGATTTGGCGGAGGGCTATGAAGCCACCATCGCTTTTTATGAATCCTGTCATGAGGAATCAATGGCCATCTTTTCTCAACTTACGGAAGCGGATCTGATGAAAAAGTGCCAAACCCCGGCCGGCACACCCATCACTACCTGGAAATGGTTACGGGCGATGACTGAACATGAAATTCATCATCGCGGGCAGTTGTACACTTACCTGAGCATGCTTGGCATTGAGAGCCCACCCATTTATGGCTTGACCTCTGAGGAGGTGATGGCCCGCAGTCAGCAGGATTGAATCCCACAAATTCCGTAGTTTCCCGCTTCTTCAATTTGAATCAACATGCATCTTTTTTCCCCTGAGACATATCAGCAAAGGCGTGAGCAACTCCGCCAACAAGTCGGCCATGGCAAAATCATTTTCCCCGGCAATGGCGAAAGCAGCCGCAACTTCCGCGACAATTGGTATCATTTTCGGCAGGATAGCAGCTTTTTGTACTATTTCGGACTAGCGCAAGCTGATTTGGTCGGCGTGATTGATTGTGATGAAGGCAAGGATTATCTGTTTGGGGATGATGCCGGCATCGATATGGTGATCTGGACCGGGCCATTGGAAAGTATGGCCTCCCTGGGTGATCGGATTGGAGTAGACCAAAGCTTGCCGCTGTCCCAACTCCCGGCTCAATTGCAGGGGAAAGTCCATTTTCTGCCACCCTATCGCGCAGGAACCACCCTTCAACTGGCCGAATGGACCAATCGCAGCGTGCCAGACATCCAAAGCGGTAGTTCGATGGACTTGATCAAAGCCATTATTCCGCAACGTTCCGTCAAGAGTGAAGCCGAAATTGCCGAAATGCACAAAGCGGCTAGTCTTACTTCATCCATGCATTTGGCGGTGATGCGTGCTGCCCGACCTGGCCTGAAAGAACATGAATTGGTCGGCATCGCCAATCAATTGGTTTGGGAACATCATGGTGATTTTTCCTTTCCGCCCATCATGACCATTAATGGTCAGACACTGCACAACCATCACTATCACAACACTTTACAGGCCGGTGATCTGCTGCTATATGACGGCGGGGCAGAAAGCAACAGCTTCTATGCCGGTGATATGACCCGCGCTTATCCGGTCAATGCGACTTACTCCGATCGCCAAAAGGCGATTTATGAAGTCGTATTGGCCGCTCATCAGGCTTCCGTCAAAGCACTTGCACCAGGAAAGCGTTTTCTGGATATCCATTTGTTGGCGGCTCAAACCATCACCGAAGGCTTGCAGGCGGTGGGCTTAATGAAAGGAGATGTGGTCGAATCTGTTGCCGCTGGTGCACATAGCTTGTTTTTTCAGCATGGCCTGGGTCATATGCTGGGATTGGATGTACACGATATGGAAAACTTTGGGGAAGTACATGTTGGCTATGGAGAGGGAATGGAAAAAAGCACAGAATTTGGATTAAAGTCTCTCCGGCTTGGGCGTGAATTGGAAGCTGGATTTGCCGTTACCATTGAACCAGGCATTTACTTCATCCCGGAACTGATCGACACATTCCGCACCGAAGGTAAGTTCACAGACTTTGTCAATTATGATATGCTGGAAAGCTTTAAAGACTTTGGAGGCATCCGGATTGAGGATGATTACATCATTCGTCCTGACGGGAGCGAATTGCTGGGAACGCCACTGGCTCGGACTGTGTCCGAAGTAGAAGCCGAACGACAACACGCTTTTTCATGAAAAAACGATTCTTTGTTCTGATCTGCTGCTTTTCTGGTGGATTGTATGCACAGCCTTTTACGCATCAGGACACATTACGGGGCAGCATTACGGCTGAAAGAGTCTGGTGGGATTTGGTGCATTATCATCTCGACATTGAAGTGAAGCCGGAGGAAAAGTTTCTCAGTGGACAAAATACCATCAGCTATCGGGTGTTGGAAGCACATGATGTGTTGCAAATTGATTTGCAAAAGCCTCTGAAGATTCAATCGGTGATACAAGATGGTGAAACCCTTTCGGTCCGATCTGATGGCAATGCGCATTTTGTCCAGCTCAAAAAAGAACAAGCCAAAGGCAGTCTGCAACAGCTGGTAGTAACCTATGAAGGTAAGCCACGCGAAGCGGTGCGAGCCCCCTGGGATGGCGGCGTGAGCTGGAAAAAGGATAGGGATGGTAATCATTTCATCGCGACTTCATGCCAGGGCCTGGGGGCCAGTGTTTGGTGGCCCTGCAAGGATCATATGTACGATGAAGTCGATAGCATGCACATTTCGGTGGAGGTACCTGAGAATCTGGCCGACGTCTCAAATGGTCGATTGCTCAGGGTGGTGCGCAACCGTGAAAAGAAAACCAAAACCTTCCATTGGTACGTAGCCAATCCAATTAACAATTATGGGGTGAACATCAACATTGCTCCCTATGTGAAATGGCAGGAAAAGTATCAGGGAGAAAAAGGCAAGCTGGACCTCACCTATTGGGTATTGCCGGAGAATAAAAAGAAAGCCAAAAAACACTTCAAAGAAGTGCCGCGCATGCTGGCCGCTTTTGAACATTGGTTTGGTCCTTATCCCTTTTATGAAGATGGCTATCAGCTGGTGCAAACGCCTTATCTGGGCATGGAGCATCAAAGCAGCATTACCTATGGCAATCAGTTTTTCAATGGTTATCGCGGTCGCGATTTGAGTGAAACCGGCTGGGGGATGAAGTTTGATTTTATCATTGTCCATGAATCCGGCCACGAGTGGTTTGCCAATAACATTACCCATACTGATGCCTCGGACATCTGGATACACGAAAGCTTCACCAATTATTCAGAAAGCTTGTTTCTGGAATATCACTACGGCAAGGTTGCCGGCCAGGAATATGTGCGCGGGACGCGGATGCACATTGAAAACCGTCTGCCCATTATCGGACCATATCATGTGAATTATGCCATTCCTTCCAGCGACCAATACTATAAAGGCGGCAACATCCTGAACACCCTGCGCACCCTGGTCAATGATGATGAGAAGTGGCGGCAGATGCTGCGCAATCTCAATCAGCATTTTTACCATCAGACCGTCAAGAGCAATGAACTGGAGGCGTACATTGGAAAAGAATTGAACCTGGATCTGACAAAATTCTTCGATCAGTATTTGCGTGATCCCCGCTTGCCGGTCTTCGAATATTATCATGCCGATGGGCAACTTCATTATCGCTGGACCAACTGCATTGATGGGTTCAACATGCCCATGCTGGCAGAGATCAATGGGGAGCGAAAGCAGTTGTCACCGACATCAGACTGGAAAAAACAGTCACTGGCAGCACTGGATAGCCTGGAAGTAGAGGTGAATTTATATGTAGGCGTGCTGAAAGCGAGGTAGAAGATTAGGGGAGAGGTGGCAGGAGAGAAGAGAGAGATAAAAAAAGATTCTCACCTGTCGCGAGATCAAGCGCAACCGTTTCGAGGACGATGAACTGTCCGAGCTTAACGGCTACTA
>JBCBZF010000762.1:0-3667 GCA_039815525.1 Bacteroidota bacterium
AAAATCCAGCAGCTCAAACGAAACACCAGCCTCAAAGTTGGCTTTTCACAAAACCTGACCAATCTGTTGCCATGTGTCATTCCATCCATCAAGCTGGGATTTGAATTCATCATCGACAAAACCAATAAGCTTGAGGGTTTACAGAAAATCGTCAACAACGACTACTTCAATGCAGCCATTGGGTTTGCGACTGGGGAAATAGCAGCGGCTAAAGCCATTTCAAATCTGACCCAGGGCATGATTGGCCATTTCCTTGATGGTGAAAAACAACAAATCCTTTTGCAGTTCAATGGGGAGTTCAATTTCTTCAATGAATCCATTCAGGAAGGATATTATTTAATTTTAGGAAGCCAGAATAGAAAATACCCTCTTCCTTCAACGCAGTTGAATTGGACGATCTCGAACCATCAACTCCAGGTAGAGGGTTTGGATCTCAAACACTATTCTTATCTGGTATTGAAAATTGGCAGAGTGGAAGCACGAACCCGATATTTAAGTTTGGAGGCTGACTGGAACAAAAAGCTCAATGAAGCGGAAGACCTACTCAAAAACATAGACCAATTTGGCACTGAGGCTGAGAGTACCATTAATGATCAATGGGAAAAGTGTCTGTCCCATCTCAGAGAGGCCCAGGTATTGATTCGTAATGACGTGAATTTTCTCCCAAAAGAGGCAAATCAAATCATTCACACTTCTTTTCATCATTGCAAAAATCTGCTGGAAGAAAGACAAAACGTCAGATCAGGCAATCAGGAGGTCATTCTGGAAGCGGCCCACACGTCAGAGCAGGCTGTAAAAGGAATGGAGTTGCTGGGCATTGCCGGAACTGTCAACCTACAGCAGGAAGTCCTGGATTATGGAAGCGCAGTCCGCAGAAGCAGACGGAAACTGAAAGCCGGAAACTGGCTGTAACGTATACAGAAGCCGGTTGGACCGTCTTCCAACTAAATGCGTTCACCAAGGCGAGCCAGGCTTACTTTTCCGTCATGCTTACCACACCATCCCATTCTGGAGGCACACCGTCGACCACCAATCTGGCAGCCTGCGAAAGATAACGCCGCGCTGCCTGATCGGCAGGATTGCCCTCAATCACCGCACGAAACTGTAGCACAGCATTGCCGAAATCCTGGTGCAAATAAGCAGACAGCCCCTCCGAAAACTGCGACAAACTTTGTTGTTTCAATTTCCGCTGTTCCGGTTCCTCTCCATCCAGACATTCATAAATCCCCAGAGGCTGCTTTTTTCCTTTTACTTGTACTTTGCCGAGGAACCGAAGCCTAAAAGGATGGCCCGAAATACGGTTGAGACTTTCCTCACTTAGGATAATGTTACAGCCATAATACTTCGTCAAACCCTCCATTCGGGCAGCGGTATTCACTGTATCAGAAACCGTTCCTGGGTCAGTCCGATCCGCATCACCAATGATTCCCATGATCAAAGGCCCGAAGTGAATGCCCATTCCCACCCGCAGTGCCCTTCTGTTTTTCGTCAGTCGTACTGCATTATAAGTCCGAATTTCGGTCTGCATATCTATCGCCGCCTGGATCGCATCAATGGGACTCTGTTGAAAAAGCGCCATGATCCCATCTCCCAGGTATTGGTGGACAAAGCCCTGATGTTGGCGGATGATTGGCCCCATGCGGCCAGCATAGGCATTGATAAATTGAAAATTGTCATCAGGAGACATCCCTTCAGAAAGACCGGTGTATGAGCGAATATCCGAGAAAAAGACGCTGATCTCCTGATGTTTATGATCGCCCAGCTTTACATCCAGGATAGATTGTGAGCCAAGGCTGGCGATGAATTCTGTGGGCACAAAACGGGATGCCGCCCGGTTGAGCTGGTTTAGATTCAATTGGGTACGGATACGGGAATGTAGTTCAGATTGATTAAATGGTTTAGCGATATAATCGTTGGCACCTTGTTCCAGTGCCTGTACAAGATCCGTGACCTGATTTTTGGCAGTCAGCATGATAATGGGTAGCTCACTGGGCAGAAACTTTTTCCGCACCTGTTCGCACACGTCAAAACCCGACATATTGGGCATCATGATGTCCAGCAGGATCAAATCAAACCGTGGTCCTGTTTCTATCTTTGCCAATGCCTCTGGCCCACTCATTGCAGAAACCAATTGAAAGCCAAGTGGCGAAAGTTGCGCCTTGAGGACTGCCTGGTTCACCACATCATCATCCACCAGCAGCAGGCGATAAGATGTAGTGGAGATATCTGCTGAAGGATGCTGCAAACTTGGTGTTGCAGGGACTTCACGCAAAGGACTTAGCTTAACAGGCGGCCGGCTTTCTGCTTTATCAAGGCTAATGGGTAGACTGAAGAAAAAATGGCTCCCCAGACCAGGACTGGACGTCAACCAGATCTTACCACTCTGGAGTTCTACCAACCTTTTGGAAATACTTAATCCCAGGCCACTGCCGCCAAAAGCCCGGCTCTCATCTCCAGCTACTTGCTGGAAGGAATCAAAAATATGGGGCCATTGATCTTCAGGTATGCCAATCCCTGTGTCATGCACGCCAATCACCAGCTTTTCATCCTCCACTTTTCCATCTATCCAAACCTCTCCCTTCGGGGTAAATTTGATGGCGTTGTTGATCAAATTGAACAGGATTTGTTCCAATCGTGCTTCATCCGCCCAAACCGCCGGTAATTCTGGGGAAAGCCGATTGTCAAGAACGAGGGGTTTGTCTCCAATCAGATGGCGGTTTAAGGTAACAATCACATCCACCAAGGTTCGGACATCCACCGCTTGTGGACGCAAAATCAAGGTATCCGTCTTGAGCTTCGAAAAATCAAGCAGATCGTTCACCAGACTGGCCAGGCGTTTACCCGAAGAAATGATCATGCTCAGGTAATTGTGCTGGGGTTTGCCCGCCATCTCATCCAGCATTGCTTCTGACAGGCCAATGATTCCATTGAGAGGGGTTCTGAGTTCGTGCGAAGTATTGGCTAGAAACTGATCCTTCAAGCGGTCGGCCTCTACCAGCTTTTGATTCAATTCTTTTTGTGCTTCAAGCGCCTTTTGTCTTTCCTGATTGATGTGATCGGCCAGACCAAAAGAGAAGGTCAGAATCTGGATGACAAATGCCGTCTCAATCATCCACAGATTTACTTCCACCGCTGAAAGCAAGTCAGAAATGACGCCCAAAACGGCGGCAAACACCATAAAGAAGGAGCCAAACACAAAGGTCCGGCCCAGTCGGTGACGGGTACGGATGAGAAAAACACAAAGTGTCGCGAGGAAGCCTGCTTCCAATAGAAAGGCAAAGTCTGCCATCAGAGCAAGAATGCCCGAACGGAAATCTATCCAGGCAATCAGAAGTTGGATGACGGTCAATCCCAGTACGCCCCAGAGCAAGCTTTTCATCCAGCGATCCCAGCCAGGAAAAAGTCGTTCTGTCTTCAAATAGCTACGGGCAAATTGAAGATAGGCAAAGGGGAACACATTGGACGAAATGATCCAGACATAAATATTGAGACGGGGATGTTCAGAGAAAAACCATTCCGTGCTAAGTTCGGATAGGTACAGGAAATACACCGAAGAAGCCAGCAGAAAGAGCATATACATCAAATAGGCCTTTTCCCGGGTGCCGAGGAACATCATGAAGAGGTACACAATCATGATCCATAGCATCCCCTGAAAGAAGACTTTTCG
>JBCBZF010000361.1:0-6380 GCA_039815525.1 Bacteroidota bacterium
ATGCCCCAGGTTAAAGCCAGATGTTTGGGTTCAGTCAAACTAAAGTGCTTGGCCTCGGCCACATAATTGAGCGGGATATTGGTGGTCAGACGGACCTGCCGTTCCAGTCCCATATACCGAATGTGGCTGCTACCGAATAATAACTCTGGTTCGAGCTCTCCATATTCCCCACGCGGTTCACATACTACTTTGATACGCGGCGTCCCTTCCAAAGGAATGATGCGACGGGCCATCATCAAAGGCTTATAATATCTTTCGTACTGATAGAAACGTGGTGCAAAATCGACTACTTTAAATTTTCCATCAGCACAACTGAATTCCGTAACCAGAATACAGGTATTGGGCAGATAATATTGTTCGGAAGTAAAGTCCGGATCGGCCGGTGTAATGGAAAATTCACCGCCTTTTTCTTCATCCAGCAGACTGCCAAACAGAAAGCTGCTGTCAAAACGCGGCCAACAAAGCCATTTTACATTCGCCTGTTTGTCTACCAAACCCAGATAGGCGCAATTTCCAATTAATCCAAGGTCGTACGAATGTCTTGCCATACAATTTGTTCGATACAGTGTAGAATCTCTCCAGGGGGAATGCAACTAACGAACCAGATTCGCAGGAGGCAAATAATCTTTATAAAAACAGGAGCGGGGTGTCCGGAGAGAGGTAAGAGTTTCCGAAAAGTCGATTTCCTATGGTCGATCGTCGATGGAAAAACACAAACTCTTACCTGCCGCCCCCGGATTAGATCCTGAACTCTGATTCAGAACCAGGCCGAGAGCAGCGCGCTCACCTGTTCAACACCCAATCCCGCGCAGCCTGATCTGAAGCAAACAAATCTTCGAGCTTGGGATGACTCACAAATTCAATCACGTTCATTGCGGCTTCATTCAGATCCCCGATGTCCGTGAAACTGATTTTTTCCTCCCTGAACAATCGATTGGTGATTTCATTGGCGGCATTGAGAACACAGGGTGCATTACCACCTTTCTCCAAAGCGGTGAAAGCCAGGGCCAAATTCTTGAATACTTGGGTGTCGACCTGCTCAAAGGTCAGGGAAGGATAGTCGGGGAAGCCAAAGCGGGGAAATTGATTTTCCAAACGCTGTGGGTAGGCCAAGGCATACTGGATTGGCAACTTCATATCAGGCAAGCCCATCTGGGCTTTCATGCTGCCATCTTCAAACTGTACGATGGAATGAATGATGGATTGCGGATGGACGATCACATCAATTTTCTCCATTGGAAGATCAAACAGCCATTTTGCCTCAATCACCTCCAGGCCTTTGTTCATCATGCTGGCTGAGTCAATGGTAATCTTGGCGCCCATCTCCCAATTGGGATGCTTCAATGCCTGCGCCTTGGTGACGCTTTGGAGTTGTTTGTAAGAATAACCGCGGAAGGGTCCACCAGAAGCGGTGAGATAGATTTTCTCAATTGGATTACGCTCCTCTCCCACCAGACATTGAAACAAAGCCGAATGCTCACTGTCCACCGGAATGATCTCCACCTGATGCTTTCGGGCCAATTCATTGATGATTTCGCCTGCGACGACCAGGGTTTCTTTATTGGCGAGAGCAATTGGTTTTTGGTTCTCGATGGCCCGAATGGTCGGTTTCAAGCCTGCGAATCCCACCAAAGCGGTTAGCACCATGTCAATCTCCGGCACATCCATCACTTCCACCAAAGCTTCTTTCCCCGCCATGACCTCAATTGGCAAATCTCCCAAAGCCGTTTTCACCTGCTCGTATTTGGCTTCATTGACGATCACCACTGCTTTAGGACGGAATTGCCGGGCCTGTTCGATGAGGAGATCAGCCTGATTATTGGCAGTGAGAACGGTAGCTTCAAATTGATCGGGAAAGCAGCTGATCACATCCAGGGCCTGGGTTCCGATTGAACCAGTAGAACCGAGGATGGCAATGCGCCGGACTAGAGACATAGAAATGGGGCTTAGCGTTTGTTTTTACGGTGGGTATCCAATTGATGCTGGTACCATTCTTCGGTCAGGTCCAGCGCCACATCGACCAATTGATAGATTTCTTCCGGCGGGCCTTCAGATTCACTGCCATAGTTAAACTCAAAACCAGTGTCGAGGTTTTCGCCTCCCAATGAAATCGTCAGCTGACAGGCATCTCCCTTCTGATCCGGCAGTGTATACCGGCCGGTCAGTTCCAGCAGTTTTTCGTCCACATCTGCAAACAGAGCGGCAACCGGATCACCATCGAGGCGGCCCATGAACATGCGGGTGTCTGTACCATCCAATTCCGCATTGCCGCTACGATTGATGCTGCCGGAGCGGGAGAGGAAGATGCCCAGCAGTTGCTTGTCGTTGATGGTCAGCTTGAAGTAAGCTTGCTGTATGTCGGAAAATGTTGCCATATCAAAATGCCGCCAATTGGCGGCGTGAATATCGGTGATTTTTATGGAAGGTGGAAGTGTAGATAGATGTAGAAAGAAGGGGATGCCGATTTGGGGTGTTTCCTCTACCAATTCCAGCGCTTTCGCGACATCGGCATACGGCCTTCGTTTACATCCCGGATGGACTGGACGATCTGTTCAGGAGATTCATCCTTAAGTAGATAGCTGGAGGGACCTGCAAAAATGGCCGCAAAAATGCGGTCCTCCTCCCCAAATACCGTGAGCATCACAATTTTGATATCAGACGACAGCTTTTTGATCCGATAGGAAGGCTACACATTCTCCCAATGGATGAAGATCAGCAATCGCTCTAGGTAGACATTCGGAACCCATAAACTCTTTACAATCATTCCGTCCCTCCAACAAGTCAACCCAAAATCCGTACTTTGTAGCCTGATTGAATATGAACAAAAAGGAAGCGGCGAAGATGCAGGAATTTATCAAGAAGGTACTAGAGAATCTACCTGCCGATTGGTTGAATCTCACCACCCATCGACTGGATATTTACGAAGAAAAACGAGCCAAGAGCCAGTTTTTAGAACAGTTTGAGGCATTGTTCCGGCAGGGTATTGCTAACACGGAAGCACTGAATCAGCTACCGACAGCATACGACTATATCCGCCTGGGCCATCCTTTGTCATGCGTCCTGGAATGGGCAATTGCGAAAAGGCATGATTTGCCAGTAGCAAATGTGATCAGTTTTTCGTCCCGCATGGCACCGATCCTTGCAATTTTGCGCACCAATGCTCTGTTACACAAACAAAGCCGCATCTTCCATTACGGAGACTTGCCAGGTTTCTTCAAGGCAGATATCCTGCACACCGTGTACGGGTACCAATTTGAGCTGCTGCAGATTACACAGACGGAAGAAATATCCACCTTCGACGGTAGCAACATCCTTCTTTCTCAACCCGAAAAAATTGCCCATCTTTCCATCCTGCCCCAGATTGATTTCGTTGTCAATTTGCACCCACAATTGGGCAGTGTGATTGCGGTACAGGGAGATCACAACCAGGACTACATTCCTGCCATTCAGCATGTTCGCAGACGCGAAACCATCGCCATGACACCAGCCAATTGTCTCATTGGGCTGCAATCATGGGTCGGTGAGGCTGCGGTTTCATCTGTTGAAGGCAAAAAAGAAATGAATAAAGGCCTGGTCCTGGATACGATCCGAAAGATCACCGGCGTGGAAACGAGTCCTCTGGTTGGTTCCAGTGGACTCTCCGTTCAGTATGCAATCATGATGGGATTGACCCATGATGCCCTGACAAGGCATCCTGACAAAGCGATCAAGTTCATCGTGCCGCCCAATTGCTATGGTGGCACCAATGATCAGGCCAGGCGTGTGGCTGCCGCTATTGAGCAGGTGGAGATCGTAGATCTGCCAGTCGATGGCGACCACGACATGGTGAAAAGCATTCACCGGGTCCTGGATGAAGTCGCACTGGAAGATGCCGTTCCCTATATCATCGTCGAGATTCCCACCAATCCCAGAGTAGAAGTACCAAACCTGCCCGAATTACAAGCAGCCCTGAGCAAGCTGCGGAGGACCCAAAGTGGCAAAAGAGCCATTGATCCGGTCTTTATTCTGGATCAAACCTTCTGTCCCAATGTCCAATTCCTTGGGGAGGGAAAAATTCTATCCGACATTCGGACCATTTCTTATGTCAGCGGCTCAAAGTTTCCCAGTGGCGGTAAAGTTACCGCAGGATACTGTGTCGGCAATCAGGCATGTGGTGATCTGATGGACAAAATCGCTGTGCATCTGCGTTTATGTGATAATGAAGCGACTGCGCTACAATATGAGATACTGGCGCAGCAATTGCCTTCCATGAACCAACGCATTGAGGCCGCTTACCAAAACACGCGTTCATTCGTGAACTTCATCCAGAACATACTGCCTGCCGCCAAGATCAACTTCGTCTCGGAAGAATTGGCAGAACAGGGGTTCACTCCCTCAGTTTTCTCATTGGACCTTCCCACCAAAGGTGAGAATGAGGCAGAACGGGAGGCCTACAAACGCACCCTGAATCTGAAGCTGATCAAGCTGATGATTCAGGAAATCCCACATGAAAGCAAGCATTGTGTGAGCTATGGCCAACTCAAGGGATGCTACTGGACCATACCAGCGACTTCCACCCAGGGCACAACCAAAGAGTCAGATAAAGATTATATCGCCCGGGTGGCACTTTCACCCAACATGAATCTCGAACACCATCAAGAAGTATTTGCGGAATTTGTGAAGCAAATGTGAGAGAGCATTAAATGCTTTTGGCTTTAATACTCCAATGCTACGCCCACCGAGATGGTCGCGCCATCATAGATATTTCGCTTTGAAGAAATCAGATCCGTAAAATCTGAGTAAGAAGCGATCAACCTGAGATGAGCATCCAATTTGTACATTGTGGTCAGTCCATAGGAAGTAAATGTTGTTCCTTCTCCAAACAGGAAAGAGGCACTCTGACCTGGGTTTTCGGTCAACCTTCCCTGGATCTTCAACTTCCCGATCAAATACAGTTTATCAAAAAACAGATGTCCGGCTTCCAGGCCACTTTGAAACTGATGACTGAATGATTTTGTCCGAAAATTGAAGCTTCCAAAGACACTGGCATACGTCTTACCGTTTTTCGTGGACTGGGAAGCAGCCAGAGTGGTCCAAACGTTTAATTCGCCATCAGAGGTCGCAAGGTTAATTTGCTCAAATTCACCAATGCCATTGGGTTCTTTTGTCGTCGCGAAATTGATGCCATTGTCAGTCGGAATTTCCACGTCTACAGCGAGGGAAAGCGGAAAGGATTTGAGTAGCCCATATTTCAGACCCAGTTTTGCATTGCCAAGCCCAGCCACAGTTTCCGTGGTGTTAAAATTATGGAGCACCAACACTGGCAAATCCAGAACCGCAGTAAAACGATCGTTTAATCCATACTCTCCATAGAAGAGTAAACCACGGCTGTTGAAGGTACTCCCCCCATTGAATAAAACACCCTCAGTGCTGTAGTATTCATTGGAACGAAAGGTAGATACAGACAGCTGTGTGTAAAAACTGTTGGCCTTTCTTACCCAGCCATTTTGTGCTTGTGCATGTACGCCCAGGAATAAGAAGGCGATCAAAACGATATATTTCATGTTTTCTATGAGCGTAAATCTTAAGTTGGAGAGAGAGAAAAAAGAGAAACCATTCGTTGGATTGGACATCATCAAAGCTATGCATGCAGCATATTTGAGAGCGCCTCAAGCCATCTAATGGTTTCTCTGTTTTGTAAGAGTCAATGGGTTTTCACATGATACAAAGACGCAGTCTATGCGAAATGCCCCGATGGACTCTCTTACATTCCTTTACTGCAACTGAGCATTACCAAATGGAATACTGGCAGTGTTGCACCACAGGATTACGTGTGTGAAATTGCTGGGAACTGGTGCGTCAAGCTTGAAAAATTGCTCGCCATTGCCACGGATAGAGCCTACTTGCAGCAGATCTGGATTGCCATTGGCAGGATCAGCAGTGAATACCTCAGAGGTAGAGAAATACACACTGACGGTACCAGTTGCCAATTCAGTGGTAAAATCGGTCCCAAAGCGCAGGAAGTTCTCATTGTCATCATCTACACCGAGTTCAACTACACCAGTGGTCGGCGTACTGTTTTCAGCGACGAGATTACCAGTACGCTGAACGGAAAGCTGACCATTTGGCAACGAAGAATCAATGGTAATGATTTCTTCCTGAGAGCAGCTTGTTGCCGCAAAAACAAAAACCAGCAGGAGGATTGAAAAAAAACTACGTGTCATCTTGTTGAAAAAGTTTAAAAAATGATTCCGGTTAAAAACGGCCAGTTGACACCTTGTCATGTCGAAATAGCCGTGCAATTCTCAATTGCGTTGGCAAACATAGGGTCTAAGAATCACGGAAATATCACAGACGTTTCACATAATCATTTTCCAATCCGAAAAGTCAGAAAGCTGACA
>JBCBZF010000018.1:0-19871 GCA_039815525.1 Bacteroidota bacterium
CTGAGAACAATGTCCAACGCCTCAAACAGCTTTTTGGTGATGATCGGCGCAAAAACAACCTACAAACGCACATCGTTTATGGGGCAGGACACAGCATGGAAGTTGAGGCAGAAAAGATCCAATTAAGTCCCAATCTCACTTATCGCCATTTCTTCCGGGTTTCTCCAAGGATCCCGGTAGAAATCATCAGATTCCTGAAAAAATTCGGATTCATCGTGTCTTAGACATCTTCCTTTCAGGAACCCAAAATTTCCTGAATAAAATATTAGTTCATTATCAGATAATTCCAACCCATGTTAGAAAGCAAGGAGATGGGATCTGTATGGCGATGCAGAAAGCATCATATTTGGCTCGTTAGATTCACATAAGGTGAACACCAATTGTCTTGTCGATGAACATCATTTTTGACGAAACCGGCACCCTTCCTGGCCTTCAACAAGCTTTATCCCAAATTGTCCAATATGAGGAAACGCAGTCGATCATGATCCTCGCTTGTGATGGGAATGGCTTTCAAAAAGAACGCGCTGACCCCATTTTACAAGCACTACCAGTTCCTGTTTTCGGCGGCGTGTTCCCCGAAATCCTCCACAACCAGCAAAAATATGAATTGGGCAGTATCGTCGTCGGCTTGACAGACCGCCCACAGACTCACTTGATAGAAAACCTGAGCCGACAAGACCGGGATTTTTCAGACTACTTAGACAACTTAATCCCGCACACAGGTTTGGCCAGAACCATGATCGTATTGGTTGACGGGTTGGCAGAAAGAATCAACGATCTCATCAAAGGGATTTTTGACATTCTGGGACTGGAACTAAACATCATTGGCGGCGGAGCGGGCTCGCTCAGTTTCGAGCAGAAGCCCTGCATTTTTACCAACCAGGGACTCGTGGCCGATTGTGCTCAATTGGTCCTGACTGAAATGAAAAGTGGAATTGGAGTAAGTCATGGCTGGAAAAGGATTAGTGGGCCATATAAAGTAACTTCTTCAGAAGGCAACACCATTAAGACCCTGGATTGGCAGCCAGCTTTTGACCTGTATCGGAAAGTGGTTGAGCAGGCTTCTGGCAACCAGTTTACAGAAGACAACTTTTTTGAAATTGCCAAGGCATATCCATTTGGGATCAACAAATTGGAGGAAGAAAAAATTGTCAGGGACCCCATTTTATTAAACGAAAAAGGCGAATTGGTGTGTGTCGGCGAGGTACCGGAAGGTAGCTTTATTGATATTCTGGAAGGCAACATTGCTTCCCTGGTGGCAGCGGCCCAATTGGCAACCGAACGAAGTATCAGTTCTTTTCCAGGGGAATCACACAATGGTTTTCAACTCTTCATCGATTGTATCTCCCGGGTTCTGTTTATGCAGGAAGAATTTTCGCAGGAGCTACAAGCCGTGGCCCGGGAAGGCATCCCCCTGATTGGCGCCCTTACTTTAGGCGAAATTGCCAATAGCGGCAGAGATTACCTGGAATTTTACAATAAAACAGCAGTGATTGGCTTATTGGAGCCGATTGCCACCGAAAAACATTGAGAGACTCCAGACAAAAATGGACAACAGTAGCTTCCAGAGGATAAAGGAAATCCAAATTATGTACGAGACAGCTATGTCTATCGGACAAAGTCTGGACCTACAACTGATGCTCAAAAAGTGCTTACCAACTTTCCTTCATAAGCTCAACTGCACTGCTGGTGTTATTTTCCGGGCCAAGACCGATGAATCCACCCAGGTCCATCTTGAACAAATATTTTCCATTCCCCGCCGCCTGCACAACAATCAAAATTTCGACATTGCCAGCAAATGGCTTCATGAAAATATTCGGAATCATCAGGATGTTTGCCAAAAGCTTCCAATTATTTTCCCCACGCCAACGGGAGACTTTCTCCACATCAGCATGCTCGCAGACTTTGGCCCTATTTTGCTGATTAAGAATAATAAGCCCATCAAACAACATCTCTGGCAAGAGATGGATGCCATCTTTCATAAACTGGGGCAATCTTGTATCGCCTGTGACAACAGCGCAATTTTACAGGACTTAGTGGAAGAACAAAGTCAACAGGTACGCCTCAGTCGTAAAGAGTTGATCAAAGCCCGGGACCAGGCGCAGGCTGCAACCAAGGCGAAAAGTCAGTTTCTCTCTACGATGACGCATGAACTGCGAACGCCCATGAATGGCGTAATTGGTATGACGGCTTTGCTCGCAGAAACAAAACTGAATGACGAGCAGGAAGGCATGTTGGAGATTATTCAGTCCAGTGGATCAATGCTTCTGGCCATTATCAATGATATTCTGGATTTCTCTAAAATGGAAGCCGGAAAATTAGAGTTGGATCCCATCCGTTTTAAGATGGAGCGTCTGGTAACGGAGTCTCTGGCTATGGTGGCTGAGAAATCAAGAGGGAAGGGCCTCAAGTTGGGGCATCATATCTCCAAAAGTGTACCTGACTGGCTGGTCATTGACCCTGTCCGCCTGCGACAGGTTCTGGGGAATTTATTGTCGAATGCGATTAAGTTTACAGATCAAGGCTCCGTGCACCTTGCCGTTGAAGCCAAAGAAGACAAAGGCGGTCGGTTTAAGGTAGTTTTTACTGTCATGGACACTGGTATTGGCATCCCAAAGGAACGCCTGAATCGTCTGTTTCAATCATTTAGTCAGGTCGATGCATCTACGGCTCGAAAATATGGAGGCACCGGATTGGGTCTGGCCATTAGCAAGAATCTGGCTGAGTTGATGGGAGGAACAATGTGGGTGGAAAGTGAAGAAGGAAAAGGCAGTAGCTTTAGCTTTTCCATCATGGCCACACGCCCGGACCAAGAAGGAGAAAAAAATGACCTGCCAAAATCTACATCAGACTTTGATGACAGCCTGAGCAGTCGGATACCACTTCGCATCTTACTGGTAGATGATCATCCTTTCAACCGCATTGTTGGAAAAAAAATGCTCAGAAACTTTGGGTATGTCATATCTATGGCAACCAATGGGAAAGAAGCCATTCAGCTGACCGCAAAAGAAACATTCGACCTCATTTTTATGGACATCAATATGCCGAAAATGGATGGGATGGAAGCCAGTCAGTATATCCGCCAGCATCATGGTCCTTCTCAGAGAGCCTGCATCGTTGCACTTACCGCCAATACCAGTTCAGAGGATACGCAAAGATACCTCAACAGCGGCATGGATCTTCACATTAGAAAACCCATTGAGGTAAAACAATTGAAAGATGTCCTGCTGTCCTTTGCTATTACGCCGGAAAGTAATGCCTGATCCATTGTTTCTATGGACCATTTTTTTCCATCGCCACGAAATCCTTAGCTTACATCTGTATGGATGCACAAAGCCGGAAAGCATATCACGAAATCTTCAAGCTCAAGTGTCAGAATCTAAATCGTTCACAGATCATTGCCCACCTGCAGAGCATTGACATTCCAGCAGAGATTGCCGAAAAAGCTGCGGATGATTTATTGTTGGAAAAGCAGCATGAGCGATACCAATCTGCGAAAGAACAAACAATCTTAGGGGTAGCGATTCTGGCCCTTGGAATCGGTTTGTTTTTTCTGATTGATTTTCAATACGATGTGTACGCCGAAATCCCTCTGATTGGCCTTGGTTTGGGAAAAATTTACCAGGCAGGACTGTGGAAAAAGCGATTCAAACAAAAAGGGCTTCGAAAACATTAAACACATAAAGATTCTTATATTTATCCAGGTACGATACTTCTCCTTGATTCACCGTCTATTTCTTGTGTTGTGAAGTATTACCTTTTTCTCGCATTTTCTTTTCTCACTTTGTCCCTCCAGGCACAACGTGATCCATTCCTCTGGCCGTTTGCCGATAGTTCTATCTGGAATATGCCAATCGGTGCCAATGCCAATTACGTTCCAGCTTTGATTCAGTCTGCTGACGCTTATGGAATGACAGTAGACGAAGATCTTATCGTGCTCAAGCCCAATGCCCCACTGGAAGGTATTTATCTCAATGAAGCAGATTGGGACCAAAACCGAGATCGTTGTCCTGAGGAAGGCCCGCTATTGTTTTCTGCGCCCATTCCAGCCGAATTCATTGTCAGTCCTGACAATTGGGATGGCCTAACCCCCAATTCAGGTCTTGCTGTTTTGATGCCGGATGGCGTGACCATCAAACAAACTCAGCCATTTGCCCGCTGCACACCGACGACTGCTACTTCACATTATACCCCACCGGATGTCAACTTATTTGGAGATGGTGTCAGAGGTGCGCATGGTGGCTCCGGGCTGTCTGCTATTGGTGGGACCCTCCGGCTGGGAGAATTAGATGAATCCAGCGACACCATTCGTCACGTCTTAAAGGTCAACCTCTTTGCAGCAGAAAATCTATTCTATGATGCCGCGACTGAAGGCTATCGCTGGCCAGCGATCCGGGCAGATGGCTACGCACCCAATACCTATGGCACCCAAAGGATCAATCCCATCGTCATGGCCTGTCGAATGGGTGCATTATTGGCACTTCTCCCTTCATTGGACCTGGATTCCATGAACTTTGAAACCATACCTGCCAGAATATTGGCCCAGGCTTTTCAGGATTATGGTGCCTATATCGTCGATGATACGGCCTGGGATGTCTATGCACTGGTTACTGAATGGTCCCCGGATGGCCGTTTCACTGATGAATTCGAAGCCGCCTGGGGCTTTCCCTTTACAGAGTCCAATCGCAATACGCCCTGGACCCGCGACATGGCCAGAATATTTACCAATCTACATGTGGTCGACAACAATGCACCAAATCAGATTGGGGGTGGCGGCCCACCACGTATGCCCTTGGCGCCTGCCTTTGGAACCACCAGCCTGGAATCCCAGACAGCTGAGTGTACTGCGTGCTCATTTACTGTCTTTCCCAATCCTTTCTCAGACCAAATTTCCATTCATACAGATCAAGCGCATCTTCAATGGACAATCTGGAATTGGGCTGGGCAAATGGTGCTATCCGGACAGGCAACTTCCTCTGGGCTCAAGATCTCAACCGCTTCTTTGGCAAATGGACTGTACTTCCTGGAAGTAACCGATGCTTACAGTGGCACCAGCATACGACGGAAAATCGTCAAAGTACCTCACTAACAGCAAAACAGCCCGACTAAAAAGCCGGGCTGCTCTATTTGGAAATAATCAGATTATTTTCCTTGATCAGACTTTTTCATCTCTTCGATTTTCTTCTGACGCTGCATAAGATTTTGTCCACCGTAGCGACTGTAATTCTGCTTAAACAGCTTGAAGCGACTTGGCTGCTTGCGAGCAGGCCAGTGGTTGTTATCAGTATTGATATCCGCGGTTTCCAGATAGGGATCAATTGACAAGCCAACGACTACCTTATCAGTAGCAAATACTTTGGTAATCTCTTTTTGGCCCATTCGCCAGATTTCAGCAGGAATTCGGTGCATTTCCTTGCTTCCGTCTTCGTATGTCATCTCCAGAAGAATGGGCATCACCAAGCCACCTTCATTGCTGAAACTTACCTGATAATAGTTTTTACCCGAATTCAGGAGTGTCTTTTCTTCCTCATCCAAGGAAGACATGAAACGTTTGTATTCTGCTTTGTCGAGCACCGATACTTCATGCGGATTATACTTATTGTAAAAGTCCTGCAATTCCGGATATCGTTCCATAACCGTTTTCGAAATGGATTCTTTGTTGCGGGCATCACCGATAAAGGTGGGAGCAGATTCTTCGGTCTTGGCTGCTAATGGCTTTTCAACTTCAGGATCACGGGTATCAACCTGGAACCATTTGACATCACCCAGTGCAATGTCTACGTGATCTGTGGTATAAAACCATCCACGCCAGAACCAGTCCAGATCGGTTCCAGATGCGTCTTCTATGCTACGGAAGAAATCAGCCGGACTGGGCTGTTTGAACATCCAGCGTTGGGAATACTCTTTGAAGGCAAAGTCGAATAATTCACGGCCAAGGATCGTCTCTCTCAAAATATTCAATCCCGCAGCTGGCTTCCCATATGCATTGTTGCCAAACTGGAAAATGGATTCCGAGTTGGTCATGATGGGCGTAATGGTGCTTTTATCACCAGCCATATAAGGGACAATTTTTGAGGCTGGTCCGCGGCGGGACGGATAATCCCGCTGCCATTCCTGTTCAGTCAGGTATTGAAGGAAGGTGTTGAGCCCTTCATCCATCCAGGTCCACTGACGTTCGTCTGAGTTGACGATCATTGGGAAATAGTTGTGTCCCACTTCATGAATGATCACGGAGATCATGCCGTACTTCGTACGGTCGGTATAGGTACCATCTGCTTCAGGGCGACCGCCATTGAAACAAATCATGGGATATTCCATCCCGATACGATTGGTATGAACAGAGATGGCAGCTGGATAAGGGTAATCGAAGGTATGGCGGGAATATACTTCCAGTGTGTGCGCGACTGCGCGGGTAGAGTATTTTTCCCAGAGTGGGTTGCCTTCTTTTGGATAATAAGACATCGCCATCACTTTCTGACTGCCGGATTGTACCCCCATCGCATCCCAGAGGAATTTACGGGATGAAGCGAAGGCAAAATCTCTGACGTTTTCCGCGTGGAATTCCCAGGTACGGGTATTGGAGGCTTTGGTCTTTTCTTTTTCTTCTGCCTCAGCCTGGGTAACAATCATTACCGGCTCGGTCGCAGTTTTCGCTTTTTCGTACCGATCCCGCTCCTCTTTGGTCAGAACTTCCTTGGGGTTTTGTAATTCGCCCGTAGAAGCAACAATGTGATCTGCGGGAACCGTCAGCCGCACTTTATAATCGCCAAAGGTGAGCGTAAACTCACCGCTTCCTAAAAATTGCTTATGCTGCCATCCTTCCACTTCATTGTAAACAGCCATGCGTGGGAAAAACTGGGCAATGGTATAAAGATAATTATCGTCTGCCTCGAAGTATTCATAACCAGAACGGCCACCAATTTTCATGCGGTTGTTGATGTTATACCACCATTTAACCTTGAAAGCGACTGATTTCCCTGGCAACAGATCCTCCGGCAGATCAACCCGCATCATGGTTTTATTGATTGTATACTTCAAGGGAGAATTATTGGCGTCGTTGACGTAGCCAATCTTAAAGCCACCATCAAAATTCATCATATCATTCATCCGCTTCAGCCCGCCAAAGCTCATGCGATCATTGGAAATCTCACTGGTTTGGATCTTGTAGGTATCAGAGTCTTTGGCCCGCCGATTCTGGTCGAGTTGTACCCATAGATAGGACAAAGCATCAGGCGAATTATTGGTATAGGTGATGGTCTCGGTGCCATACAGACGCTGTTTTTCATCGTCCAGGGTCAGATCCATTTCGTAGTCCTCTTTCTGCTGCCAATATTGATGGCCGGGTGCACCAGCTGCATTGCGGTATACATTGGGTGTCGGCAGTTCCTGACCCAATTGCCGGAATTTGTTCTGGTTGATGTTCTCTTGAGCAAAAAGGGAAAAAGAAGTGCCCAACAGACCCAACACCATCATGGTGGTCCGTAAGAGTTGTTTCATGTCAAAGTAATTATGATCAGTCTGTAGTTTCATAAAGCGTATCACCAGAATTTCGTTTGAATCAGCAACACCCAGGCAACCCCTGCCGCTGCACCGGAAACAAATAGATTCCAGCTTCGAACCGGGACTTTGAGACCAGTCTGAAAGGGCAGGGCAATGAGCATAATGACACCTACGATCATCAACTGTCCCAATTCAAGTCCTATATTAAAGGAAAGCAGTGGTAAAAAGATGCTTTCTTCCCTACCCAGCAAGCTTTGCAGGTAATTGGAGAAGCCAAGGCCATGAATCAAGCCAAATCCAAGGCCCATCCCATAGCGCCATAGCTTTGCACGGGTGGTTTTGATTTCTTCCTTCTGCCATAAGTTCGACAAAGCGGTCAGCAAAATGGTCAGAGGGATCAAAAACTCGATGATCAGGGAGAGCTGTACCGCTTTCCGTTCCCCAAGATCCCAACTCATACTCAGGTCAATCCACCCCAGTGTCGCAGCGGCCAGTGCCAATGAATGCCCGATGGTAAAGGCCGTTACAAGCACCACAATTTGTCGCCAATGGCGGACGTTATAAGCAGCACACAGGGCTACCAAAAACAAAATATGATCATAGGCCCCGAGATCGGAGATATGCTCGAAGCCCATTTTTAGATATATTTCGAAATCAGTCATTCAGCCAAAAATAAATCATTAGCTTTGGGAATGAAAGTATCGCCTCGACTTGCCTTCATTTCTTTTCTGCCAATCTTGCTGCTTTGTGGATTTACCCATCCATACTTCATTTCCATTACCCAAATCGAACACAATTCCGAAGAAAAGCTGATCGAAATCGCAGTAAAAATCTACACAGACGATCTGGAAAGGGCGATTGAAGCCCAGGGAACTGATCGGTTGTTTTTGGGAACGGAAAAGGAACATCCTGATACAGATCGCTACATCAGTACATATATTTCGCAGCATTCCAGTTTTCACATTAATGAGACAGAACTCGCGCCTCACTTTCTTGGCAAAGAAGCAGAACTGGATGTGGTTTGGTGTTATCTGGAAATTCCCAACATAGACAAAGTGGAGAAGATCAAAGTAGAGAGTCGAATCCTGCTGGAACTTGAAGAAAGCCAGAAGAACATCGTCCATATCAAAGTGAACAACAAACGCCGCTCCTTGCTGCTCCATCGCAATGAGATTGCGGGTGAGATTAGTTTCTAGGTCCAGAATCGTGGTCCGTTGCCGGGCCCCACTTAAACAAACAGACTCACCAGCCAGATGACCAGAATGGCACTGGTTCCCAAAACCCCTGTACCGGCACTGATCAGTCGATAGCCCATTCGCACGTCGAAATCAGACATTTGGGTTACAACCCAGAAGAAGCTGTCATTGGCATGAGAAACGACCATAGAGCCGGCTCCAATGGCCAATACCAATAAAGCCTGCGACATTTCGCTTTCAAAGCCCAGTCCCGCCGCCATGGGCGCCAGAATGGAAGCGGTGGTGATCAGGGCCACGGTCGAGGAACCTTGTGCAGATTTCAAGGCAGCAGCCAGGATGAAAGGCAAAAAAATACCCAGGTTGGCGGTTTTCACGCTGTCTCCAATCAAATCTACCAGGTCAGAACTCTGCAAGGTTTTCCCAAAGGCACCACCGGCTCCGGTAATGGCAATGATGACAGCAGCATCGATGACTGCTTTGCCGACCCAGCCTTTGGGGGAGAGCATGTCTTTCTCCAGTTTTTGGGGAAGGAGAAATGCCAGTAAGACCCCAATCAACAGAGCAATCACTGGTTCCCCAACAAATGATAAACCTTCAACCAGGATTCCTTCTCCCAATGGCATACTTTTCAGTCCGGCAATGGTTTTGAAAACAATCAGGATTAAGGGAATCAGGATAGGGAGGATGGATTTTCCAACCGAAGGCGCGGCCTGAATGGTTTGCTGTATGTCTGCTTCAGAAAGCGCTGGATTGGGATCAATCTGGATTCGATTGGCCCATTTTGCAGCAAACAACCAGGCAACTACCAAAACCACCAGACTAATTGGAATCCCCATCAATATGACCATTCCCAGATCCGCTCCCAGAATCCCCGCTGCAGCAATGGGACCGGGCGTAGGCGGCACCAGATTATGCGAAACGGTCAAACCGAGGGCCAGAGCCACCACGGTACACGCCAGGCTTAGACCTGCCCGCTTAGATAAAGCGCGATTCAATGGTGCCAGGATAATGAAACTGCTATCCGCAAAAACGGGGATCGACACGATGTATCCAATGATCGACATGGCAGCTGGTACCCGGGCTTTTCCAATCGCATTCAGGAGCCATTCCGCAATGCGGAAGACGCCACCGGATTTCTCAAGAAAAGCGCCTATAATACTCCCTGCCAGAATCACCAGGCCAATCTTTCCGATTGTACTCCCAAAACCTGTATTGATCGCGGTAATTAAGGTATCAAACGCCATCCCCGTGCCAAGGCCAAAGATAAGAGCGGCAAAGACCAGAGCCAATAAAGGATGTAGTTTCAGACGGGTGGTGCTCAGGACAATAAAGATCACACTGAGCAGAAGAAGAAAGACAGTTTGCATAACGCGGTTTCAGTAGTAGCAGGAAGCATAAGTTAAGGCTATTTTGTAAACTCGCGAAAAGCCATCAGTATGCGCAACTTCTCCCTGCTATTTTGCTTCGTTTTTTCTTTTTTTCCTGCCCTCCTCCATTGCCAGCAAGGTTCGAATGACGTCGACTGGCCACAAGAGCAGAAAAGAATCTGGATCGGAGAGGATTTCTGGGCCAATCGCTTGCAGGATTGGCGGTTGGTTTCGGGCTATCTCTACTGCGTGGGCGGCAACGAGCCAATGCGGACGGTGCATTCTTTACGTCATGAAGTCACCGATCAAACAGACAGCCTGAGGCTTTCGGTAACATTTGGCCTTCTGCATCGCGAAGAAATTGAAGCCGATGCATTTGCTGGTTTCCTGGTAGGAGCCGGGGCCAGGCAGGACGATTACCGGCGGCGCAGCCTGGTGCACGCAACTGGGGGCAAAGGGGGCGGCTGGATTTTTGGGATCAATGGTGAAGGACGAATGTTTGTCTACGACAATGAGAAACAGGTCATGCGCGCCCAGCATAATATTGGAGACAAACAGAAATTACGTTTATCCAGTCTTTCCCTCCAGCTTCATTTCCAAGGGGATAGCCTTCAGATCCGCATCATCAATATTGCCAATTATCCTCCATTCAACATTCTTTTCGAAACCACCATTCCATTTGAAGCCGGGGATCGGCAGGCGCTCAATGGCAACATTGCGTTGATAGGTAATAAAGCAGCAGATGAACAGGGTAAATCATGGTCTTTTCGAGATTGGAAGATTGATGGTGCTGAGGTACACCCAGAAAGAAAATTGGGGCCCATCATCTCAAGCATGTACACCCTCTCCAAAGGCAGGCTAAAACTCACGGCGCAATTGATGCCAGTTGGTCCCTATGCACCCAAAACCCTCCAACTCCTGGTGGCAGATCCTGATAGCGACAATTGGGACAAAATTGCCGAGGCCAGTCTTTCACTTCCCGCCTACACCGCTACCTTCCGCAAAGACAATTGGAGCCAAGGAAGCAGAGAAGCGAAAAAATACAAAATCATCTATCGGGCCAGCGCGGAGGAAGAAACCCAGATATTTGAAGGCCTGATACAAGCTGAACCAGGTCCGGAAGATGAACTGGTGGTCGCAGGCTTTACCGGAAACAATCCATCTTTCGGGACCATTGGTGGCAAGCGCTTTGATTTTAGTCGCAATCGGGTTTGGTTTCCGCATGAAGATCTGGTCACATCAGTGGCGCTTCATCAGCCTGATATGCTGTTTTTTTCAGGGGATCAGATTTATGAAGGGCGCCCGACCCCAGCCGACCGAAGTGGAGGCGAAAGTTCACAGCTGGATTATCTCTACAAATGGTACCTTTTTCTGTGGGCCTATCGCGATCTGTTGCGAGATCGTCCCAGCGTCTGTCTGCCAGATGATCATGATGTCTATCACGGCAATATTTGGGGCAATGGCGGCATCCATGCCAAAAATACGCCTGCACCTGATTGGTATGGAAAGCAGTTTCGCCACCATTGGGTCCAGGACAAAGGCGGATATCGTATGTCGCCTGAATTTGTCAATATGGTCCAGGCAACCCAGTGCAGCCACCTGCCTGATCCGTTTGATCCCCAGCCGGTTGCGCAAGACATTGGGGTGTATTACACGAATTTGACCTATGGTGGTGTAAGTTTTGCCGTATTGGAAGACCGAAAGTTTAAATCTGGTCCCACCACTGCCCTACCCGATGCTAAGGTGATCAATGGTTTTTCACAGATAAAAGACTATCCCGCCAAACAACTTGATACCCCCGGTGCCACCCTGCTGGGACAGCGACAATTGGACTTTCTGGATCAGTGGGCAGAAGATTGGGATGATAGCTGGATAAAATGTGTCTTGTCCCAAACCATTTTTACCAACCTATCCACCTATCCGGATACATTTCTGACCGATGCGGGTACACCACGACTCAAGCCGTTGGCGCAGGGCGTGATCCCCAAAGATTACAGCCTCGCCAAAGACATGGACTCCAATGGCTGGCCCCAAAGCGGTCGCAACAAAGCACTGAAAAGCATTCGAAAAGGCTTTGCCTTCATGTATGCCGGCGACCAACACCTGGGATCGATTGTCCATCATGGGGTAGATGAATGGGAAGATGCAGGCTGGTCCTTTTGCGTGCCTTCGGTCGCAAATCTTTGGCCCAGACGCTGGTTTCCGCAGGAAAAAGGGAAAAACCATCAAGCCGGATTACCGGATTATACCGGAGAGTATCAAGACGGTTTTGGCAACAAAATCACAGTATGGGCGGCCTCCAATCCATATTTATCAGGAGAAAAACCTGCGGATTTGCACGACCGGGCACCGGGCTATGGCATCGTGCGTTTTGACAAGCAACAACAACAGATCCAGATGGAATGTTGGCCACGCTATGTTGATCCCTCCACTTCACAAAAGCAATATCCCGGCTGGCCAAAACAGATCAATGTAGCTGAGAACTATGCCCGTGCGGTAGACTTCCCTTTGGCCAGTATCCAGACAAGTGGCTTTGATCAACCGCCGGTTATTTGGGTGTATCAGGGAGTAGAACTGGTTTACGCACGCAGGATGAAAGGCATGGCGGAGGAGGTTGGTGTTTTTTCTGAGGGAAAATATGTGTTAAAAGTCGGAGAGCCGGGAAAAGACATCAAGCAGTATAAATTGAAAACCGGAAAATTAAAGGAGATTCGCTTGAGGAAATGAAAAAACCGGGCAAACCTCCTGATCTGCCCGGTTCATCAAGAATTTGTGCTATTGGATAACGATCTGCTTATGGACACGTCCATTTTCACCTTGTAAAACCAGCACATACATGCCTTTGGGCAAAACACTCAAATCAAGGTCCTTTTGCACCAATCCGATCTGGTTGAGCAGAGGTATGTACAACTGTTTCTTCCCCTGTACATCATAGAGCAAGAGATCAAGGGACTGCATCATGCTGAGTTGAAGTTGGAGGGTAATCTGCCCTTTAGTTGGATTGGGGAATACTTTCAACTCTTCCAAACCAAGCAATGCCTCAATCCCAACTACATAATCGACAACCACAGTGTCCTGGAGTGTATCAGCGCCACATTCATTGCTGACAATGAGGGTAACCACAAAGCTGTCATTACTTGTGTAAACATGAGACACCAATTCCCCAGAGGCTGTGGTACCATCACCAAAGTCCCATTCGAAGCTGGTGGCATTCTGTGAATCATCGGCATTAAAATTGGTGGAATCACCGTCATTCTGAGCAGAAAATGCCGCAGTCGGAGATTCATCAACGTTCACAAAGACAGAATCAACAATTACACATCCATTGGTATCGGTTGCCGTAATGATCAACCAATCACTTTGGTCCACATTGACGCTCTGCCCGATCTCACCATTGGACCAATCATATTCTGTATAGCCCGGTCCGGCATCTACCAATACTGAATCACAACCATCCAGACTGTCTACAGCAAAGACAGGATCGGCCTGAACGATATTGATTTGGACATCATCTACATCAGAGCAACCATTGGCACCCAGGACGGTTACGGAATAGAGGCCGCTTTGAGTAACGTTCAGGGTCTGGGTCGTGTCTCCGGTGCTCCAGAAAAAAGACGCGCCGGGATTACCGGCATCCAGGGTAAGGCTGCCACAGGCCGTCTGGTCCATGCCCAGATCAACGGTGATGGCAAAATTACCGGGATCATCGATCAGATAGCGCCCAATTCCACTGGATTGTTTGTTGCCAGTCCGGTAATGATCGCCAAAGACATACATAAAACTGTCAATGATGGCGATTCGTTCCAGATTGGGGCCATCCAAGACCGGGCTATTGTTGTTCATACCGCCGCCCATACCGGAGAGGCCAAAGTTGTTTTTGTAGCGCAGCAGATGGTAAATGGTATCCGTATTGGCGATGTCTAACTCTCCGCCAAGGTACAGGGTCGTATCCGGCCCAAATGTCATGGCCAGCACTTCCTGAAAGGAGTTATTGAGCGGAAATCCCATCGGCATATTCCATTGGGTCCCATCCCAACGGGCAACTCCACGAACCGTCACATCCGACCCATCGCCATTGCGCACCTTACTCATTGAGCCGCCCAACCAGATGCTTCCATCTGTCGGATCAACCGCAATCGCTCTGGCACTCCCGCTAAAAGAAGGAACGCCCTGCCCCAGGGCATGCCAGTTGGTCCCATCGTAGCGGGCCACACGAGCCAAATCGGTATTGCCGTCAATGCTGGAAAAGTTCCCCACCACAAAGAGCGCGGTATCAGCAGAATTGTATAGCCGGCGCACATCGCTGGGGATGTCTCCAACGGCCTCCCAGCCACTGCTGGTCAGACGGGCCAGCCGCGTGATTGGCGTACCATCAATTGAAGTAAAATTACCGGCGGCATAGACCACACCCTGAAAGACTTCAAAATCCAATACCCTGGAACTAGAAGTACTGCCCAAGCCAGTTCCCCAGGTGGTATAAGTTTGTGTAACAAGATTATAACGGGCCAATCCATTGGTGGCGATGCTATTGATCTGTCCAAAAATCCCGCCGATGTACAGATCGAACCCAACTTTTTCGACTGCATATACAGAAGCGCCGCTGGGATTTCCGAAAGAATTGGCAAGGCCACTAACCACTGGCGTGTAACCATTGGTTGGATTCCAACGTGCCAAAGCCTGGATATCTTCGCCCCCAATGGAACCAAAATTGCCACCGATGATGAGATCATTGCCGTCCCGGGCAAAGTCATAAACCGTACCCGTCCCAATTCCTTCTCCGATCAGTTGCCATTCTGTGCCATCATAGCGCAAGAAGTTATTGGGACGACGGCCATCTACCAATTGCGAACCAATCGATCCAGCTACATAAAGTTCTCCATTCAATTCAGCAATTGCCTGAACACTGGGAGAGCCAGCATTGTATTCAAGGCCTCCATCGAGATTATCCCAGGTAGCATTTGCCAGATCATAGGCCATAATACTGTTGCCTTGTGGGTTGTTGATCGCAACGGTGGCATTGTATTGCTGGAAGTTACCGCCTACATATAAATTCTGGCCATTACCAGACAGGCGAAGCGCACGCACATCAAAGGAAATTCCAATACCTGAAATCAGCGTCCAGCCCACACCATTTTCCCATACAGCCAGACTCCGAACCTGTCCGACTGAGGACGAGCCGATAAATTGTCCAAAGGTTCCACCAGCATACATTTTGCCAGTATTGGGATCAAATTCGAGCGAACTGACGTTAGAGGGACTGGTTTGCCCATTGCTCAGATTGGTTGCAGGCAGGCCACCATCAATATCATCCCAACCATTACCAGGCGTCCAGCGCGCAATGGAAAAAGCACTTTGTCCCCCTGCAATGCTAATGCCACCGCCGACGAAGACTTCACCATTGTTACCTACTTCCACAGCCCGGACGGTTGCTGCCAGGCCCGTGCCAAACTGCACTCCACTCCCCAGTGAGTCCCATTGCCCGCTGCCAATGTAAAAACGCGCCACCCCATTCACAGGGAAACCATTTGTCCCTTCAACATTGTCAAAAGAGCCACCTGCATAAAGGGTATCATTGTCAATTGCTAAGGCCCGAACCAGGCCGTCTACCCCTTCATCGACCGCTTCCCATTCGTTGGTACCGGCCAGCCATTTGATAATATTCCGGGAAGGCACATTGCTTCCATCCCGATTGCGTCCACCAGTAATGTTTCCTCCTACATAGATATCACCATTGGGCATTTCTGCCACTGCGTAGGCAACTGGTACCAATGAAACTCCATACAGTCCCCCGGCCAGTTCTTCATATTTTTCTCCATCAAAACGGGCAATGGTCGTGGTATTGGGATCTCCCCCCATCCCACCTCCGGCACTTGCCCCGATGATCAGTCCACCGATGTTGCTTTCCAATAAAGCATTCACTGTTCCACCGGGAATACCGGGCTCTGCAAAACGGGCATCCCAGCGGTCGGGATCCCCAGGAAAAAAACACGGATTCTGAGCGGTAGCTGAAATGGAGAAAAGAATGAGTAGCAATAATTGCGTGAACGGTTTCATCATGTCAAGTAGATTTTTCGATCATTGTGTGACATGAGTGGATCATCTGATAGAGAGGTAAACGTGGAGGGATCATCTTTTCGAAAAATTCCCTTACCTTATTCATTCCCAATACTACCCAGATGAACAGAAAAGACGCACTCAAACATCTCGCCCTCGGTACCGCAGCATTCGGCATGACCGCTTGTACCACTTCATCAGCAGAAGCCAGTCCTTCAGATGAAACAGAGGCCTGGAGCCTGAAAGGCAACATCAATCATTCCGCTTGTCGTTGGTGTTATAGCAAGATAGAACTGGAAGATTTGTGTAAAGCGGCCAAAGAAATGGGGCTCAAAGGGATAGATCTTCTCAATCCACCAGAATGGCGAACTGCCATTGATCATGGTTTGGAGGTGTCGCTCAGCTTTGGCTCTCCCCTTGGGATTACCAAAGGCTTCAATGATCCCAGTCTGCACGCTCAGCTTTTGACTGACTATCAGGATTTGATTCCCAAAGCGGCTGATCTGGGCCTGAAGCGCATGATTGTTTTTTCTGGTAATCGAAATGGACTGGACGATGTGAAAGGTCTGGAAAATTGTGCTCAAGGACTGGATCCAGTCGTCAAACTGGCTGAGAAACATGGTATTACGCTGGTGATGGAACTCCTGAACAGCAAGGTCAATCATCCCGATTATCAATGCGATCATACGCCCTGGGGCGTAGATTTGGTCAAAAAAGTAGGATCAGATCGCTTCAAGCTGCTATACGACATTTACCATATGCAAATCATGGAGGGTGATGTCATCCGCACCATCCAGGATTATCATGCTTATATTGATCACTATCACACCGGCGGGGTACCCGGTCGCAATGAAATCAATGAGACCCAGGAATTGTACTACCCGGCTATCATGAAGGCGATTCTTGCAACAGGCTTTACGGGTTTTGTGGCGCAGGAATTTATTCCCAAAGGAGCGGATCCACTGGCGTCTCTCAAGGAAGGCGTACGAATTTGCGACGTCTGATTTAGAATTGAAATTGCTATTCGGATTTGGCCATGATTTTGGCCAGCGGGATGAGCTCCCGCTCGTATCCTCTCGTCCGCAACCAATCCCGCAGTCCAATCCCGGTGCCAGCATCCCAGGGTTGGACTTTTTCAATGGGAATTCGCCGGTAGTCTGCTAATTCACTCTGGTCAAGCTTGATTGCGCCCGGCGGAACTTCCACATGAAAGACCAGCAGGAGCTGGTTACGCCGATGAAATGGGTACATCCCAATGAAACTGCCGATTTTTCCATCCAGGCCCACTTCCTCTTTGACTTCTCGTAAAACCCCTTCTTCAACCGTTTCACCGGCTTCCATAAAGCCTGTTACCAGCGCATAGATATGATCCGGCCAGCCAATGCTTTGGACCAAAATCAGGTGCTCTTCCTGTTCCACGATGGCACATAAGACCGGAATGGGGTTGTTCCAATGGACAAAGCCACAGCTCTGATCAGGACAGGCCTTACGCATTCTGCCTCCGTGTTCAGCTTCAATTAGTTCTTTGCCACACTTGGGGCAAAACTGCATATGTTTGGGATTCATCTGTGTTAGCTTGGATCGTTTGGCGTCCCGTCCGTAAGCAATTTTGAGATTTGCTTATTGTGTCGGTCAAAATGTGCTTCTAAGAACTGCATGGTCTGCAAAATGTTAATTCGCCCACCGAGTGGATGTTTCAAAACGGCATTCTGCATCAATTCTTCGGGAAAATCTTCGAGGATTTCTTTCAATTCAGCCCGACTGTGGTCCCATTTTTCCTGGAGCATGGGCAAATCAATCGGTTCAGACATTTTCCCCAAATAGGACGGCGCTTTCATTTTGATCGAGCCACGCATATACATCAGTCCAAAGCGGGTTCGAAGCGCGTGAACCAAACCAGTTTTCGGGATTCGGGTACGATACTTTAGCTTTTTCTGGATATACGCTTGCGAAAGACCTTCACTTTCCACCAGATGTTTCATAATCTCCATCGCTGACCATTTCCCCTCTCTTGGGGAAAGATTCCTTTCCTGTGGCGATAGTTTTTCCATTTGGGCAAAAAGTGCTCTCCGTTTTTGCTCCATGCTGTCAAAGCCATTTTGCAATTTAGGGTTCATGTGTGAGTAGGTAGTTAAAGGTTCTGTTCAATCTCATGCCGCTGATTCATCACCTGGTTTCAGCAATTCCAGACAGCGCCCCAAAGAGCGCGCCATGAATCGTTGGTCTTCATACAATTGATACATGATCAAGGCACCCTCAATGTCCTGGATGACCTGAAAAGCTTTGTCGGAAGCAAGGACTTCTTCATCTCGCAGGGCATAGATGTGGGTCAGCGCGGCGTGCATGGCGTCAAAAAAGCGCTTGGTAATGGCGAGCAACTTGGGTTCATCTCCCAAATGAGCGGTCTCAAGGACGGTATTGCCCATGATACAACCGCCTTTGCCACCCAGATAAGCCCGCAGCATTTTTTCAGCCATTTTATCAAGACGCTCTTCGGCTGGCAATTCTTCATTGTAAGCGTGGACAAAAACCCGCTCTTCAAAATAGGTAAGCACTGATTCGAGTACTTCTGCCATCAACTGACTTTTGCCATTCTCAAAGTAATAATAGAAATGCGCCTTTTGGATGTTGCAGGCTTGGCCCAGATCCTTGATACTGGTTCGATGATACCCTCTTTCACGAAAGACTTGAATGGCGTGATAGATGATTTGCTCGCGGGATGTCTTTTGACTTGGCACGTTCTTACTTACTTTTCAACAAGATATTTAACGAACGTTAAATAAACAAGCAGATTCAAGCAGAACCGAAACGGTGGGGAATAGCATCCTATTTTTCCCGCCAGAAAAAGGGTGTCAAGAGCATCAGAACGGTAAATAGCTCAAGCCGTCCGAGTAGCATATAAAATGACAGAAACCATTTGCCCACATCTGGCAGACGGGCGAAGTTGATCGAATCCTGGGGGCCAACTTCACCGATACCGGGGCCGATATTGCCCAGACAAGCTGCAACACTTCCCAGGGCGGTTTCATAATCGGCGACCATAAAGGACATCACAAAACAGCCGGTTACAAAAAGGAGAATGAAGATGAGAAAAAAGGCAACGATCTTGCTGACCACATCTTGTTGGACGCCTTTTCCATTGAAGCGAACGGGTAAAATTGCTTTGGGGTGGATCTGTCTTTTGAGTTCCAGATAGCTGTTTTTCATCACAACGATAAAGCGGACGAACTTCATCCCGCCACTGGTCGAGCCAGCACAAGCTCCGGAAAACATCAGGACGAAGAACAGTACCTTCATAAAGACACCCCATTCTGTAAATGCATGGGTACCAAAACCAGTGGTGGTTACCACCGCCAGTACCTGAAAGGCAGCAGCCCGGAAAGACTCCTCAAAATCATAGAGGGATCGGCTGTACACCACCGCTGTAACCACGGCAATCAGGATGATGGTTACATAGGTGTACCACCTGAATTCCTCATTCTCCCATAAGCGCAGAGGTTTACCGCGGAGCGCAAAATAGGTCAGGGCAAAGTTGGTACCGGCCAGGAACATAAAAATGGTTACGACATATTGGTGATAGGCGCTGAAATCACCCATGCTGCCCTGCCGGGTGGAGAATCCGCCGGTAGAAAGGGTGCCCATGGCGTGGCAGATGCCATCATAGAAGTTCATGCCGCCCAGCATGAGAAACAAAAGCTCGCCGAAGGTAAGGGCAACATAAATGATCCACAGTCTTTTGGCGGTTTCCTTGACC
>JBCBZF010000522.1:0-5115 GCA_039815525.1 Bacteroidota bacterium
GAGCGATCCCTCTTGTTCAGCCGTCAGAATTTTCTCCCGGTTTTTGGGCTTCAGGCGGGCAAATTTGTCTTTTCGGTACGACAGTATCACTTCGTTTTGGTCTTTGAGTAACAGGGCGGATTCAATGGCTGAATCACCACCACCAACGACCACAATTTTTTTCCCCTCAATCCGCTCCGGCTCCAACAAACGATAAGCCACTTTGGTACTTTCTTCACCAGGAATGCCAAGCTTACGGGGACTGCCTCTGCGTCCAATCGATAATAAAACATGATTGGCAATGTATTCTTTCCCGGTATTGGTGATCACCTTGAAGGTTTCATCTGCCTGCGGAATGATCTGCTCTGCCTTGGTATTTTCGACCACGTCCAGATCATGCTCCGCAATCAATTTTTCCCAAAGTGTCAAGAGCTCTTCCTTAGAGGTCTCAAAAAGTTTTACCTTTCCATGCAGGGGCAGATCCATGGGTGCAGTCATGACAATTTTCGCACGTGGGAAGGTAAAAACGGTTCCTCCAAGAGAATTTTGTTCAAGCGTTACGCTGCTCATACCATGCTTCTTAGCGGCAAGGGTAGCGGAAATCCCGGCTGGTCCGGCTCCCACAATCACCACATCCAACACCCCTTCCTTTTTGGTCTTTTTACTTTTGACCATGCTATCAACCGCCTGCTGGCCTTGTTCAACCGAATTCTTGATCAGGCCCATTCCGCCTAATTCGCCAGCGATAAAAATGCCGTGAATATTGGTTTCAAAATTCTGGTTAACGTGTGGCAAATCTACGCCTCTTTTCTCAGTACCGATTCGCAAAGAAATGGCTTCCACCGGACAAGAATGAAAGCAGGCACCATGTCCCACACAATTAGAAGTATTGATGACAGTTGCTTTGCCGTCGGCAATGCCGAGAATATCTTTTTCCGGGCAGTCTGCCACGCAGGCGGCACTGCCAATACAGGTATTCAGATCGATGTATGGATGGAGGGAAACAGGCTCAAACAAACCTTCCTCCTTGGCAACGGCAACTTTCCGATGGGTTTCAGCAGAATTGGCTTTCAGCTTTCGCATATAAAACCATACACTGACACCAATCAGCGCAAAAGCAGCACCGTAAATGAGTATTTCCAGCAGCATAGCTTGTGTCGTTAATCAAGACTCATATCAATAGGTCAGTGTAACACCAATGTGGACGATGGCAATCACCAACATCACCAGGGCAAAGGGCAAATGTACCACATGCCAGTATCGAAACAGTTTGAGCATGGTATCCAAACGGGTAATCTTGCGGGATAGCGACACTTCATTCTTGACCAGCTTCACAATCGATTGCCGCTCTTCCACCGGGATATTCTTTTTCATCAGGGCCTGAGAAATTCGACGAACCGTTGCACGGTTGGCAGCCACTTCGTCATCACGCGCCATCTCATCTGCAATTCCCATCAAAGTTTCATCACCGGCAAACTTCTCCCTCAATTCACCAATCAAGCTATTTTTCAAAGCCTGCACTTCCCCCAAACTCAGCGCCCGTCCTTCAATGCTGTGGGGGATTTGAATGTAGATAAAGCGGCCAATGACCCCGCTAAGCACCACCGCAACCATACACCAAAAGGCAATCGAAACAATCCCACCAAATTTAAACGAGGTATGGAAAAGGATGAGGATCGGTCCGAGCGTGCACAGGAAAATATGAAACTCCAACAGGTATTTGAGCCGGATCAATCGGCCCAGGAAGTTGTAACGCTTGCGGGCAATGTAAAGTGCCACACCCACCAGCATCATGAGCGTACCAGCTATGCCAAGACCATAGCCGAGCAGGCCACTGGGATTGAACCAGTGGTATTTGTCGTGATAGAAGCGTTCCTCTAAAGGAAGACGATAGTAGGAATACCCTGTGTAAATAAGATAAACTGTTACAGCGATGGTGGTCAAAACCATCACACCGATGTAAGCAGTGTGAACAGACTTCTTCAAGGGAGTAGTGTGTTTTTGCCTGAATACTTTGTCCCCTAAGTATGTTACTGCTAATGAAAAAAGAACAGGGTGGTAGTGGGCAGAAAATTAGGGGAAAAAATAGTCTTCGCCAAATGCTTTCAAAAAAGACCAAGGTAATATAGCAAAAAACATATACTCTTCATCATCAAACAAAGTCAAAAGGATCATTTATCAGCTCAAAGCTGCTCCTGATCCAGTTTGCGTTGACATCCTGACTACCCGAGACCAACTTCAATACTAAATCACTCATAATGAATACATTAACAGAAAGCATCACGATGAATATACCGCACTGACTTTCGATTCACCTTCTCACCACATTCAACAAATCCACATCGATGTTTAACCATCAAATATTCCCAGTTCAATACATTCCATTCCTGTTAAGCTTTTTCCTACCAGACTCTTCTGTTTTCGCCCAGGTCCAGGCTGATACCAGCTTGATCCAACATCATCTTCGCTTCATCAGTCAAACCGATGATTTTCGGCATCATGCCAACCCCAACCGACTCAATGAAGTAGCAGCCTATCTTCATGCAGCGTTTGCGCAATACAGCCAAAGCGTTAGCTATCAGCCTTTCACAGTAGATGGCACTGAGTACAAAAATGTAATCGCAACTTTTGGGCCGCCAGATGCGCCACGGATCATTGTCGGTGCGCATTACGACGTCTGTGGCCATCAGCAGGGGGCAGACGACAATGCCAGTGGGACGGTTGGTTTATTGGAATTAGCGCGCATGCTTCAGGGACAAAGTCTTCAGCATCGGATTGACCTCGTTGCCTATACCCTCGAAGAGCCGCCATATTTCCGGACCCAACACATGGGAAGCTTTGTTCATGCCCGTTCGCTCAAAGAGGAAGACGCAGAGGTTTTGGGGATGGTTTGCCTCGAAATGATCGGTTTTTTCAAGGATGAAAAAGGGAGTCAGACCTATCCACTTAAGCCTTTGGCTCTCATCTATGGCAAAAAAGGCAATTACATCACGCTGGTACGAAAATTCGGAGCCGGTCGCTTTGCCAGACGCTTTTGTCGCAAGTATAAGCGTAGTCGTAGCATTCGGACCAAAACGTTTACGGCCCCTGCCAAATTACAGGGCATCGACTTCTCAGACCATCGTAATTACTGGCACTTTGGATTTAGTGCCCTGATGATCACAGACACTGCATTTTTTCGCAATCCACACTATCATGAAAAAACAGATGTGATCGAGACCCTGGATATCCCCAGAATGGCCAGGGTGATCGAGGGTGTGTTTCTCAGTCTGGTCAAACTGGCAGCAGCGTGATCAGTCTTTGTATTTCGTCAGGTGATTTTTAAAAAACTTTCCCTGGCGGGTAGGTGTAAACTTCCAGTCGGAAAACATCGGCGGCCCCCAACGTGGATCGAAAACCCAGACGACATAGGAAATCTCTTTCTCATCACAATAAGTCGTAATCGCCTCTCCGTATGACTCATCGCTGATGACGGGAACATGGGCCCCTTTTTCCTCCGCACCAGCAAATCCCACTTCGGTGAGGATCAACGGATATCTGTCTTTAACAAAGCCCCAATCTGCTGTCCATTGACTTTCCCAGGGTTTTTCGCGCTTTTGGGGATAGGGATGGGAAACATAGGCAATGCCTTCGGCATCCAGCGGGGCAAACTGGACCGGGGTCAGGTCATACGCCCAATTGAAGCCCGCGACCAGCGGGATACCTTCTCCCCCTTGTGCCCGGATGATCACGATCATTTCTTCCATGATCGCTTTCCATTGCTCCCAGGAACATAGGCCGTGCTTGCCTTGGGCAAGGGTTGGTTCGTTGTATAATTCATAAAATGCGACCGTGGAATTGTCTCCATATCGCTGCGCAATGGTCCGCCAAAAACGGAAGCTTTCCCTCAAATCCGTATCATACATCGGATGCTGAAACAGAGCCGAACGCAAATTGCCGATGCTGTGCCAGTCAATGATGACATACATCCCCAAATCGCCGGCCCATTTCACACCCTGGTCCAGTAATCTTAAATAGGCGGCCTCTCCCCTCTCCCGCCACTTACTGGGATGAACGGGAAAGCGAACCAGATTTGCGCCCCAGGCTTTCATTTCCTGAAAGTACGCTTTGTCCCAATGTCCTTCCTTTTCCAACTTATCAGGATCACTGGTGTTGAGACCATGAAACACAATTTGCGTCCCATCTTCTTTTACAAATTGGTTGCCATCAACCGAAATACGTGGCAGCTGGGCCGATGCCTCCAGACTATAGAAAAAGAAGATGAGAAGGAATATCAGGCTGTGTTTCATCCGTTTAAGGGTTTTGTTTGGTATAGATCAAGTTGAATGCTGTGGTCAAAACAATATCCTTCTCAGCCAAAACAGATTTGATACCCGGATAGATTTCATAATCTGGCAGGACACCACGGCCCTTGCTTTTTTGTTTGCTGATCATCGGAAAGCCGGCTTCTCGCCCCGCATTCGGCAGGAGGTCGTCAACTCGATCGCCGTCATAGGTCTCGTGGGGGCAGGCTATGGAGTCGGGTTTGTTATCGGTTCGATGAGAAAACTGGGTCGGGGGGATGTGGCGTTCATCCCGATCGAAGGCAAGTCGCCCGAGCTACCGCTGGCCCTCGCTCACGACCCGGCGAGAACATCGTCGGCGCTCGACAGGTTCATTGAGTTTGTTGAGGCCAGATCGCCTCAAGGTGTGTAGCCGCCCTAGGTGGCAGAAACGTTTGAACATCGCATGAAGACAAGCGGACTTCGACCAAAGGGGACGAATGTCGGCTTCGTCCTCGACGCTCCGCGACAGAGCCGGCGATTCCATGCTCGAAACGAACGGCAGTTCCCCAGAGCGCGATCGCAAGATCGGCGCTGCCGGCCGACGGCAGTCCAAGGTCGAGCCTGCCGCGGCCGAGGAAAGAGGGCGGACCAGAGTCTTGGTGCGCCCTCGGGTTCTCAGGTCAAGCGCTGACGGATCGTGGGGAGGTTTCGAAGCACGACCGTGTCGAGGGCGAGGACCGTCAGGAGCGCCAAACCTGCCATGGGGAACGCCATGGAAACGGCAAGGCCCACCAGCATCGCGCCTTGCCAGACCGGCATTTCTTTCGGCATCGGCGGCGCGGCCAGGCGTCCGGAACCAACTGGCCGGCGC
>JBCBZF010000039.1:0-14734 GCA_039815525.1 Bacteroidota bacterium
CCTTTGCCATTCTGATGGCACAAAGGAGCAATATTCTCTTTGGCAATTTTTTCACACATAACATCTAACAATCCAAACAATGAAAAAGTCAATCTATCTCCTCGTGGCGATGCTTTTTACCCTAGTCGCCTGTCAGCAAGAGCAACTGGACGTACCGACTGAGCCGGGTAATATTTTCCAGAGTCAGCTTGCCAAAATGGTGGACGGGAAGCTCAAACTGACCATCGAACAAGGCGCGATACTGGCCGCTGCTCAGGAAATTGATGTCGTCCAAAGACTGCAATTGATCCCGCAGGAAGCCAAAATCACAGAAATCGATGGCAAGCATTATCTGCGGATCTTTAGCAGTGAAGACTATATCAGCACCATGGAGTTGATCGCTGATCCAGCCAGTCCGCTCGGTTTTGTTGCCGCTGACGTGATTTGCAGTTCGTCAGACTGCGCATCAGGTGGTGGATGTATTCCCGACGGCCAGTATTGCACCAAATGCGTCGTTGGTCAGGACTGGTGGGGCAATGATAAATACGGTGATTGCGACCGGACCACCATCAGCAGAGTTCAGGGAGCGGTCGGAATCGGCAATTAAAACTCCCTGGAATAAACGTCCCTCTCCAACATTCAGGTAATCACTGATCCCTTTTGCCATACTGATGGCATAAAGGACTGGATATCTCATTCCATTTTTTCACACACAACATTTAACATTCCAAACAATGAGAAAGTCAATCTATCTCCTGCTTGCCATGATCTTTACCCTCGTCGCCTGTCAGCAGGAACAACTGGACATCCCCACTGAGTCCGACAGTATTTTCAACAGTCAGGTGGCCAACGTGGTAGATGGGAAACTTAAGTTGAGCATTGAACAAGGCGCTATTCTGGCCGCTGCACAAGAAATTGATGTGGTTCAGACGCTTCAATTGGTTCCCCATGATGCCAAAATTGAAGAAATTGATGGAAAACATTATCTGCGGATTTACAGCAGTGAAGACTATGTCAGTACGATTGAACTGATCGCAGATCCATCTAATCCGCTCAGCTTTGTTGCTGCGGAGGTTGTTTGTAGTTCATCCGATTGCGCCTCTGGTGGTGGTTGTATTCCTGATGGACAGTATTGCACCAAATGTATCACTGGTCAGGACTGGTGGGGCAATGACATCATTGGTGATTGCCACCGAACTACCTACGGCAAGGTTGATGCAGTGGGCATTGGCAACTGATTTCTGACGACGCCTTTTTGCATGAATAGATACAGAAGGGACACGGCATGCCGTGTTCCTTCTTTTTGTTGGGGAGGATTTGGAATCGCAGGCAATATTGTGTCAACTGCTGCGTATTTGTATGCAAAAGATTAATGCTCTACATTTGTAGAGTATAAAAAATAAACATGAGACTCCCCAAAGCAGAAGAACAGGTGATGAAATATCTCTGGAAGTTGGAAAAGGCTTACCTGAGAGATGTAAAAGCGCAGTTTCCACCGCCTCCCCCTGCTACCACGACGCTGAATACGCTGCTCAAACGTTTACGGGATAAAGGGTACATTGACTTTGAGACAGAGGGAAAAAACCGGATCTATTTTCCACTGATCAAAAAGAATCAGTATTTCGCCCGCCACATCAACGGCCTCATTTCCAACCACTTCAACAATTCAGTTGAACAATTTGCCTCTTTTTTCACCAAAGAAGTTGAGGCAAGTGATGAGGAACTCCAAAAACTGCGCGATCTGATTGACGAAAAGCTCAAAAACACATCTGATGATTGAGTATCTGATTGAATCGAGTCTTTGTCTGGGGATGCTGTATGTCATGCATCAATGGCTGTTGCACAAGACCCATGCCCACCGTGCCAATCGATTTGTCCTGCTGGCTTCGGTTCTGCTTGGGTTGTTGATTCCGGTAATTCATATTCCGATGCCACATGCTCCAGACAGTCCACTGATGGAGGCAGTTCAGCCGCTGGTCATTGAACAGTATTTACCAATGGGCAGTCCGGCGCAGATTTCTGTCCAGGAAAATGTCTCCCTCGAAACTGTATTGCTCATCTTCTATGGCTTGATCTGCCTTTTACTCTCCATCCGTTTCCTCGTTCATCTCAGTTTATTGTTGTTGAAAGCCAATCAGGCAAAAAAAGTACCGCACGGACAACATACACTTTATCTACTCCCCGACATTCAGGGTCCGTTCACCTTTTTTCGATTCATTTTTGTCAATGAAAAAGACTTCAAGAACAGATCCTTGCCACCAGAACTGCTGCTCCACGAACAGGCCCATCGCCGGCAGCTTCATTCCATCGACAATCTGCTGATGAACCTGATCCAGATATTCTGTTGGTATCAGCCATTTGTCCATCTCTTTCACAAGCGCATCAAAGAAAACCATGAGTATCTGGCTGATGCAGCGGTCATCCAGACTGGT
The DNA here is from genome assembly GCA_039815525.1 of Bacteroidota bacterium. GTDB lineage: Bacteria > Bacteroidota > Bacteroidia > J057 > J057 > JBCAWW01. Next base: position 2,412 of record JBCBZF010000039.1, read on the forward strand.
CACTCGCCGCATACCTACGCCCATTTACTCCTCCAACATAGCATTCCACAGAAGATGATGCCGCTCGGTAGCGGCTTCAGCCAATCACTGATCAAAAACAGAATCATGAAATTATCAGCTTCCCCACAGAAAAAAACAGATTTTCGCTTTGCCTGTTTGCTCCCGGTCCTGGCCTTGCTCATGACCACCGCCTTTACCAATCCGACCAGATTGACCGATCTCGTGCGCGAGGAGGGAACTGCTTCAGCTGACTACATCGTCTGGTCTCAGGAAGACAAACGGGTATTTTTTATCGGAGAGACGATCAGAATTGATTTTGGGGAAAACCATATCAATGGATCCGGACGCTTTTCTTTTCTCGGTCAGGTAGATGTTCTGTTCATTGACGGTGAAGGAGCATCAATGGACGAACGCCTCAGCCTACCCAATGGAAAATGTCGCATTACCCAACTCAGTCCCGCTGAATCCCGCGCAAAATATGGTGTCCAGCGCGACAAGGTCGTAGTAGAGGTCGAAAGCATCCGCTAGGAACCCACAATGATCCGAAACATATTTCCTTGTGAGCCCGCTGTTACTAGCGGGCTCTGTTTTTTGGGGTCCAGAATGACGGCGCTTCCCTTGGGATGAGTTGAAGTGGTGAAAATCAGCATTTTCCGTATCTTGAGATAAATATGCCATCCAATGAAAACACTTCTTCTCAGCCTCCTCAGTGGAGTACTGACAATCTTTTTTTCTCATCCGCCTCAATCCCCCATTACTTTTACAGTATCCTACGACCATATGCTGGCCTGTGAAACAGGAGAAGGTCCCTGCGACACCCTCCAATTTGTCCGACCCGCTGATGCAGACTATGTCAAATTGGTGATGCCCTGTGGGGGGACGCAGACCACCCTAATCTTGCATCAGGCCGATTTTAACCATCCCATTTCTGAACAACATTTTCGCCATGAAGATTGCCCGCCCCAAATAGACCTAACTGGCTTGGCCGATGGCATATACATGGTCAATGTGTTCAGCTGCGGCCTGGGCGGTGGTCTGACGTTTGACCTAACGACAGCACCTTAACCCCAAGCGATTTGAAACACATTTTCCTTGTGCCGGGCTTATTGCTCTTGTGTCTTTCTGCTTGTCTGTGGCGGCCGGACTGCCCATGTTACATTGATCAGGAAGGCTTAAAGCACAATGCACATTCTGTTGCGGAATCAGCGGGATATTCCCTTTGGGTCTTCTACGGCCTGAGAAAACTCAAATATCTCGAAGGGGAAACCTATCGTCTGTTTGTGATGCCAGCACTTTCAGAGCAAACCATTTATACCCTTCAGCGCGATCAGGATTCCATTTCTCTATCAGTTCAATACTACAATCAAATGGATCTCTATCCACACCGGGACAGCCTGGATCGACAGGAAATATACGCCATTCCTCTTTCTGATTGGGAAAGTGTGAACCAGATTGCTGACAGTGCTTGTCTTTGGACCATGAAGCCTTATTCAGGGTATCAATCGCGGGATGGCACGAAATATTTATTGGAGATGGATCGTCTTCAGCCGCATGTCTGTACCGAAAAAAACTACCATCTCATTGGCCGCACGACAGGCGAAGACGAACCGGGTTTCTTTGCTTTGAGTCGCGCATTGATCACACTCACTGAGAAAAACAAACGGAGACCATGAAGCGGTTTCAACGACACATCCAACAAGCGCTTTTAGACAACGAATGGGAGATTTATGAATCAGATAAACCAGATATTTGGTGGAATCAAGGCGTCTGGCAGCTCCAATCAAAAGCGAATCCAAGCTGTTCTTGTTTGATCAGTTTTATTACCGATCCACATGATATCCAAGCGGCTTTGGTGGTCTGTGTCAGGGCCAGTCGCGCCCCCCTCCGGGATTGGCATGACACCAGTACTGAAATCGCATCTCTTGACATTCAGAAAGGGCGGTTTGATGAGAAATTAGACGTTTTCGTAAAGGCATTGGAAAAATTTAAGCGGCAAACATAAAGACATTCAGATGCAACAACGTAACAGAATTATCCTGATCGCGTTTTACCTTTGTTGCCTGAACGCGCAAACGGATGTCGGACTTAGAAGAAGCATATAAATTCCTGGCAGAACACGAATATGAGGCTGCCCGAAACATCGCACAGAAGCTGATCAGCGAAGATGATGCAGATGGTTTTTTACTCAAAACCGACATCCACCATCAGTTGGAAGAATGGAAAGAAGCTCTGCATACCCTTGAAACCGCAGTAGAGCAGTTTCCCAAAAACTGGATCTTCTGGATGCGGCTTGGCAATTATCAATCCGACTTTGACGCTTTTGAGGATGCTACCTATTCCCTTGAGCGAGCCCTGTACCTCAGTGGCGCAGACGTACCGCTTATCAAGATGAACAAGGCTACCCTTGCCCTTCGAATGCACGATTACGCTTCTTTACAGAGGCTTCTGCCGGAGGTACAGGAAAGCTATCCTTTTGGCGCCTTACAAATTGAACTGGCAGCTCTGGTTGAACAAGAAGCTTATGTCGAAGCCGTAAACCGATTCGAAGAGGCTTTCCCAGACCAATATGCTGAAGAGGAATCGCTGGTGGTGGCAGAAATATTTTATCTGGTCGCCCTGGCCTGCCACATGATGGAGGATGAAAAACATGCTGGAGATTTTTTGCAGGCTGCACTGCTCGAAGACCGTAGCAATCAGCGGGCACTCTGGTTGCGCCGAAAGATGTATGGAAAGATACACGCTGAAAATCGATATTTTCAAATCATGATTTCGGGTATCTGGCCAGAAGGAAAAGGCGTCGGTTTTTTCACCAATTACCATGTCGTTGCACAAGATGAGGCGGCGGCCTTCGCCATCATCAAAGCCTTTGAGCCCAATGAATTGAATGTCGAAACCTTCAAAGTGGAAGAAATTGAAGAACTGGACATTGAATCTGGCCTTGACTATCCAGACGGAATTTACAGAACGGGAGAATTTTTCACCTACCAACCTGAATGAGGAAGTATGATCGCACGCATCTGGCAGGGGAGTGTCAAAGCAGCAGACTTTGAAGCCTACACCGAATTTATGAAAAGCCGCGCCATTCCGGACTATCAATCAACACCAGGATTTGTCCGTCTGCAATTTCTGCGTCGCATGGACGGGGATACCGGACATTTTACCCTGATTACATACTGGGAAAATCTGGCGGTGATCAAGCATTTTGCCGGAGAAGATTACGAAAAAGCTAAATACTACCCCGAAGACCAACAATACTTGCTGCACTTTGCAGAGAAAGTTGTGCACCACGAGCTATTTGCCGAAGGCTAAACCATCATCTCAGCGATTCATGAATCAGATGCGTCTGGTTTATAAACACTGTATGTGCAAAACAGATCGTCAGCGCACGGTCCGTCTTGCAGCAAGCCGACTGTCATGAACCACAAGCGATTCACACTCTGGATTCTCATCCTATTGCCAGCTACCCTATTGGCACAGGAAACCCATCACATTTCTCTGCGTGCCAATCTGACGCTTTTCCCCACACAAGATCAAAATGGCGCTTTGGGCGTATTGCCTCTCCTGGCTCCGGCCATTGCTTTTGCACAAGGCAATGTCAGGCATCAGGTGGAGATCAATCGTTTGGTATTTCGCAGTCGGCCACTGATTGAGGGGGTCGAAGCGGGAACTGTACGGGAAAGAAGCTTCGGTTTTCGATACCAACTCGATTATCTCTTCCATGCGGCCCTGGATGAATTCTCCCCATTCCTGGGCGTAGCCATTGCCCCAGAATTTACCCGCACGGGCATCGAAAGTCCAACTGCCAACTTCCGCAATGTTGGTGCAGTATTGCGCAGTGATGTGCTGCTCGGGGTCAGAGTACCACTTGGCAAGAAATTCCAGTTCAACCTGGCCGCCCTGTCTGTTGTTTATTTCAGAAGTGTCAGTAACCTGGTTCCCTCAAATGGTGATCGCGTGCGTCTTTCGCAGGAAGGTGGTTGGTTTTCATTTGGGAATGCCACGACCTTCTTTGGCCTAAGAACCAGTCTGGCCATGCATCTGTAATTTGCTCTAAACAGAACGCCATTTGGCCGAGCACTTGGTCTCTTTGGCAGAACATAGCTGTATCAACTGCTTCGGTTTCACAGCGAAGAATCCGTTTTGATCGTCTTATGCTGAGAACAGCACCTATTCCTCAATAAACTTTTCCCGACTGTACAACCATTAACTGTACAATCACCACCTTTCGCTACACAGTCTACACACATGAATTTTCGATTGATCATCCTCATCGGCATGCTTGGGCTGCCATTGCTCCTGAATGGACAAAATCGTTCGGTTTACCTGCGCAACAACAGCAGCGTGCAGTTCAACCAGACCAGTGCCATCGTCACCAGCGCCATTGGTTTTCGTGGCATTGCACCAGCCATTGTTTTTCATCAGGGCAAGTATCGTCATCAGATTGAAATCAGTCAGTTTGGGCTCAATACCTTTCGGATTGATACGACAGACGGCGGAATACCCGATTTTTTCGTCGCCGGGGAAACCTTTGCCATCAATCTTGGGATGCGCTATCAGGGCGATTATCTGTTCACTGGTGATGGAGATGTCTTTTCACCTTTCGTTGGCCTTTCTGTCAATAATTTGTCCACGTTTCAGACCTTTCGGCCGATCCGTGCCACGGATTTTGGCAATCGTTTTTCCAATTTTGAAGCCCGGATGGAATTGGTATTTGGGCTCCTGGCACCGATCAGTGAACGGATTCGCTTCAACATTGAACCGCATCTTAATCTGTTTACATTCCGCAGATTTACTACGCGGGTCGACGATCCCAATATCCCTCCTGGGCAAAGAGACTTCACCAATAGCTTTTTCGAATCATTCAACTTTGATCAAGTCGCCATATACTTCGGCTTCGAGATGAAAATATAGACACCACCTTTTCCATTTACCATAAACCTTATTTATCCATGAACTGCTTACGCATGATCGTGCTGGGATTCTTATTGTCTGCCGGCAGCCTTTGGGCACAGCAAAAAGGCAATGTTTACATTCGCGCCAACTCGGTCTTGAATCAATCCACAGACTTCAGATCTACTAGTTTTACCGGTATACAACCGTCTATTATGTTTGAAAAAGGGCATATCCGCCACCAGGTTGAGCTAGGAGGGATCGCTTTCAGAAGCAATGAAATATCCACCACCAATAATCCCAACAATGGTCGCGTTGCCAATGCAAGTCTCAGCCTCCGTTATCAGTTTGACTACTTGTTTCGTAAAGTTGAAAAAGGCTGGTCTCCTTATCTGGGTGTCTCGGTCGGTACCAGTCAAAATTGGGGGAAGGTCGATCCAGAAACGCCCGGAGTATTTAACCGCAACAGTTATTACGCAGCTCTCAGCACAGACCTGGTCCTGGGTGTCAAACTCCCGATTGGCAACCGCTTTCAGTTAAACCTGGAGACTTTTGCCAATCTCAACCGCGGTTTTTATACGCATCGCCGCTTTGATGACCCGTCTTTATCACCAGATCTCCAGGTACAAAACGTCTTCCAGAACCGATGGCTTGATCAGAATGCTATCGGCCTACGGCTTGGACTGGCTTTTAAATTGAATTAATCATTCTTCTCATAGTCAATCTGTTTCTAGTCCGTGGCCAAATGGCTGCGGATTTTTTTTCCCACTTTCCTCTTTTCGGAAAAACCGTACTTTCAGCCTCACCGCCAATCGTTTTTCAAAAATACAAATACCATGAAATTCCGCCATCTTATCATTCTGGTTTGCCTTTTGCTACCAGCTACACTCCTTGCCCAATCTTCCAAGAGCACCTGGTTGCGCGTCAATGTGTACATGGCTTTACAATCTGGTATCGAAGGAGAACGCATCTTATCAACCCATGCGTTTCGGCCTACAATTATATTTGAGAAAAAGCGATTGCGCCACCAGATCATCTTCAACAATTTTTCCCACACCCGGGAAGTATCAGAGAATCGGCGGTCCAATAGCTTTGGCATAAGCAACGGGTATCAGTTGGATTATGTGTTCCAATCTCCTGATAGAAGTTGGGCACCTTATATAGGTGGTGCACTCAATATATCCTTCACAAAATGGAGAGGTACTTCCCTGAGGCGAGCATCCATCCATGATGGACTGAGCATCTGGACGCGTGTAGATCTGATTTTGGGGCTTCAGTTTGACCTCAATGACAGACTCCGCTTGTTCACTGAATTGTTTTCCGATATGTACCATCTGGATGTATCCCGTGACATCTTCCGGAATGAGATGCCTTTTCGGGAAACCAGAGCCTCCAATGTATCAGACGATTGGTTCAACTGGAAAGAGACAACTGGTCTGCAAATCGGTTTGGGTCTGCGGATTTAAGGTAGCTTTTTCCTACCTTCCAATATGAGTGCAAAGCCCTCCAAAAGCATCTTTTCCCGTATTCTGCGGCTGGTATTGGTTCTGATTCTGGTTCCACTCCTCTACGTTGTAGGAATGATCCTTTATGCCATGGCCACTGACTATCAGCCAGCTGCCACTGAGAAACTCCCGATTGCATTTTCTGGTAGCAGAGACAGCTTACCTGATACCTTGCAACTCCTGAGTTGGAACATCGGCTATGCCGGTCAAGGCGCGGAAAGCGACTTCTTCTATGATGGCGGCAAACAGGTACGCGCTTCTGCACAGACAGTGGAAAACAATCTTCAGGGAATTCAGGATTTTCTCAGCAAAAACGGACCAGCCGCAGATTTTGTCTTATTACAAGAAGTAGATACTGCGGCGCGGCGTAGTTATCACACGAATCAGATCAATGCACTTCAATCTGCCCTGCCGGGCTACGCAGAAGCCTTTGCGAGAAATTATGAAGTTCAGTTTATCCCCATTCCTTTCCTGGAGCCTATGGGAAAGGTGACTGCCGGTCAATCAAGCTGTAGTCGCTATCAGCCCATTGAAGCCACACGTTATGCCTTCGAAGGCAACTATGACTGGCCGACCTATCTGTTCTTCCTGGATCGTTGCTTTTTGTTGATGAGATTTCCGCTGGCCAGCGGAAAAGAGCTCATCGTGATCAACACCCACAATTCGGCTTATGACAGCGATGGTTCCCTTAAAAAAAGACAGATGGAGCAACTCAGCGCGGTGCTGCTGGCAGAATATGAAAAAGGTAACGCGGTGATTGTAGGTGGTGATTGGAACCAGGCGCCGCCTGACTTCAATGGGTTTCCCGGTTTTGAGTTGGGGCAGGAGCAGGGCTTCCGGGTGGAAAAGAATTATCCTGCCGCAGGCTGGCAATGGGCGGTAGACCCGAGTGTGGCCACCAATCGTTCTCTGGCTACGGCCTGGGATGCAGACAAAAGCCCTCGCTATCTGATCGACTTTTTCTTGCTGTCTCCCAATCTTGAATTACTTGAAGTCAAAGGCATTGATCTGGACTTTGTGCATTCTGATCATCAACCGGTCGCGGTGAAAGTGGTGGTGAATTAAAAAAGGCCCTCCCAAATGGGAAGGCCTCCTGGCTTGTGCCGCACCAGGATGCGGTATCTATCAAAAGCTTACATGGATTCAGTTTGGTCGGTTCTGTTTCCTGCCAGAACCTAGTCGATGCTAAAACATAAAGCCCATTGTGAACTTCGCATCGAAATTGTTCGGCTTGAGATAATAGCGCTGGACGTGATTGTTGTTCAGGTCGCCGGAAAAGTCAGAGCTTCCCCATGATGGACCAAACTCAAAGTTCATGTACAACCAATTCCAGGTACGCTGGATGCCATAGTGCAGGGCAAATTTGGTTACTTCCTGATTAAGGGCACCGATGCCTTCTCCATCTGGTCCGAGTTCGCGAAGGCGATTGTAGCGGACCTGTGCGGTCAGGTAGTTGCCTTCAAAGTTGCCGAGGCGCCCATCACTTTTTCCTTTGCGCAGACGCTTGGGCAGATTGTGGTAGAGGCGTACCCCACCATCGAAGGTCAGGCCCTGCACACCAACATCACTTTTGTTCTTATCTATCCACCCACCATTGGCGTATACACTCAGTTTGCGACCAGAACGCGCTTCCAGCCCAACGGTATATTCATTCCAAAGCATATTGACGGCATTGATCTTCAAAACTGAATTCTTTTCAGTCGTATGCGCATAGTTTTGAACCCTTCTCTGGGCCATCATCTCCGACATGCTGGCCAGGAGAAAGACCAGCAACAAAAAGATGGTCAAAGAAACGGGAACGTGTCCGGGGGCGATCTGTGTGTTTGATTTCATCGGGCGTTTGTCTTAAAAGTTGTAAAAGGGAAAAGGCTGGCTGTTTGATATAAAGACAGGGCTTCAACCCCAAAAGGATGCACCGGCCATCCCAGTTTTGAACAAACGTGTCATCATGTTCAACCACCGTGCGTTATCAACAGAAATGTGGATAACTCACATAGCCCTCCCGATATGAATTGAGTTACTTGATAGAAGTATGCAACATGCGGGTTACTGTCAACACGCTTTTTGCTTTGCTGCGGCACCTCTTGCTCATGTGGAATATCTTCCTGTCGCACAGCAAAAAGGAGGAACCGGTGACCCTGTGATTTGCACTTCATATTGAAGCACTCACAGCGATTCAATACAAACTCGACTATTTGCCCAACTCCTAACGAATTCGAATGACATAGCTAGTTCTGCCTGCTCTCTTTTGCCATTTTTCGCCTGTGTGCTTTTTCCCTCAAACAGCCTTATTGCTGCTACTCGATCCTGATCACTGTTGATGCAGTGAACAAACAATGTCTTGTGCTGCCCTGCTGGCAGACCCACGACCCATTTCAATCGAAGCCAGAACCAATTTTAGCATATCAAATCAATGACACCCGTACAAACCAAAGGAAAGAAAAGAAGTATTTACACCTACCAGGAAGTGCTGCCACATGCAATCGAGTATTTTCGCGGCGATGAACTGGCTGCCAATGTGTGGATCAATAAATATGCGATGAAAGACTCGCATGGCAACATTTATGACCGGACCCCGGATGATATGCACCGGCGTCTGGCCAAAGAAATTGCCCGCGTTGAGAAAAAATATCCCAACAGCTATTCTGAGAAGCAGGTATACGAAGCACTTAAAGATTTCCGCTACATCGTTCCGCAGGGTGGCCCGATGAGTGGAATCGGCAATGATTATCAGATCATTTCTCTGTCCAATTGCTTTGTGATTGGCCACGACAATGTCGCAGACTCTTATGGTGGCGTCATGAAGACCGATGAGGAGCAGGTACAGCTGATGAAACGTCGCGGTGGTGTTGGACATGATCTTTCCCACATCCGCCCCAAAGGCAGCCCAGTGATGAACTCCGCCCTGACGTCAACCGGAGTGGTACCCTTCATGGAGCGTTATTCCAACTCCACCCGTGAGGTCGCCCAGGATGGGCGTCGTGGTGCCCTGATGCTTTCGATCTCCATCAAACACCCCGATGCAGAGCATTTCATCGACGCCAAAATGGATGGCACCAAGGTAACCGGCGCCAATGTTTCGGTCAAGATTGATGACGAGTTCATGCAGGCTGTTGTTGACCAGAAGCCTTACGAACAAGTCTATCCACTTGGCAGCAAATCGCCTATGCTTCGCAAGGAGATTGATGCAGGTGCGCTCTGGAAAAAAATCATTCACAATGCCTGGTCCTCTGCTGAGCCTGGCATTCTGTTTTGGGACACGGTCCTCAATGAGTCTGTTCCGGACTGTTATGCGGATCTTGGTTTCCGTACGGTTTCGACCAACCCATGTGGCGAGATTCCACTTTGTCCATACGATAGCTGCCGCCTGCTGGCCATCAATCTGTACGCTTTCGTAGATGATCCATTTACGCCAGAAGCGAAGTTCAACATGGACCGCTTCAAGGAATATGCCTACATGGCCCAGCGGATCATGGATGATATCGTGGATCTGGAGATGGAGAAAATTGACATGATCCTCACCAAGATTGATTCTGACCCGGAAGATGACGAAATCAAGCGGACGGAGCGGGTTCTCTGGGAAAAAATCCGGGTGAAATGTAATCAGGGTCGTCGGACCGGCGTTGGAATCACCGCTGAAGGTGATATGCTGGCCAGTCTTGGACTCCGATACGGAACGGATGAGGCGTTGGACTTCTCCGTGGAAGTACACAAAACCCTCGCACTGACGGCTTATCGTTCTTCAGTTGACATGGCCCGTGATCGTGGTGCTTTCCCGATGTTTGACATTGAGCGGGAGAAGAAGAATCCATTCATCAACCGGATCAAAGAAGCAGATACGGCGCTCTATGAAGACATGGTCAAGTTTGGCCGTCGTAATGTGGCGCTGCTGACCATTGCACCGACTGGTACCACCAGCCTGATGACCCAAACCACTTCCGGTATTGAGCCAGTCTTTATGGTTTCGTACAAACGCCGCCGTAAAGTCAATCCAAACGACAAAAGCGTACGGGTAGACTTTGTAGACGAAGTAGGAGATGCCTGGGAAGAATTCAATGTTTTCCATCACAAATTCATCACCTGGCTGGAATGCAATGGATACAAAAAAGAAGAGGTCGCCAAAATGGGCGATGAGGAACTGAATGCCCTCATCGAACGCTCTCCTTACTATCAGGCTTCTGCCAATGATGTTGACTGGGTCAACAAAGTGAAGATGCAGGGTGCCATCCAGAAATGGGTAGACCACTCCATCTCTGTGACTGTAAATGTCCCCAATGACATTTCCGAAGAAATGGTTGGTAAAATCTATATGACGGGATGGGAAACTGGCTGCAAAGGCATCACTGTTTATCGCGATGGCTCTCGCTCTGGCGTATTGGTTGCCAAGGATGACACCGGAAAAGGCAACAAAAAAGAAGAAGGCTTCACCGATACCTTTGCCCCCAAGCGTCCGGAGAAATTACATGCCAAGGTGGTTCGCTTCTACAACAATGATGATCTCTGGATTGCCGTGATCGGCATGCTCAATGACCGTCCATACGAAGTCTTCACGGGTCTGGCCCGGGATTCTTTCTCCATCCTTTCGCATGTGGATGAAGGCTGGGTGACCAAAACCCGTGATGAAAGCGGCAAAGGTCGTTATGATTTCCAGTATGTCGACAAGGAAGGCTATAAAGTCTCTATTGAAGGCTTGTCCAGAACCTTTGACGAAGAATACTGGAACTATGCCAAGTTGATTTCCGGGGTATTGCGCCACGGCATGCCATTGCCTTATGTCGTCAACATGATTGACAAACTTCACCTCGACGCGGAGTCTCTCAATACCTGGAAAAAAGGTGTGGTACGGGCCCTGAAGCAATTCATCCCGGATGGGACTGAAGCAGTAGAAAATGCTTGTCCGGAATGTGGGGCCCATGCCCTGGTGTATCAGGAAGGCTGCCTGACCTGTCAGGACTGCGGATACAGTAAATGCGGCTGATTTGCCACAAATAGATAGAATACATACAGGCAGCTTCTCATTGGGAGCTGCCTTTTCTTTTTGGGGAAAACTTTCGGCCTTTTTCGACAAGATTGTGGAAAAGTCGCCTGTGACTGAATATCTGAATTCACGAAATTAGTGCCTACAATGATTGTAGTAGCAATTCTCCTATGAATCGCTCTTTACAATCAAAGATCTTTGGCTTCATCCGCCCTGCTCCCACAAGATTCAGCATTTTTATGCAGAGGAAATTGTATTTCGACTATCTCGACTTTCGTTTACGCAAAGTAAACCTTCCAATGCTACGACACCGTTTTTTATCGCTAAATCTTAATCATCCTCTGCCGTTTCGATTCGGCTGAACGGGAGTAGGGGAAGCCTAATCATCCCCTGAAAACACATAAAAAAACAGAGCGTTCCAATCTGACATCAAAAAGGCGACCCAATTGGGTCGCCTCCGATGTGTGATAATATTCTATTGCGCTTACTGCTTTACCTTCAGTTTATCAGCAAAAGCCTTGCGGAATTTCTCCACTTTGGGCTGAATAATAAAGCTACAATAAGGCTGCGAAGGATTGTTGTTGAAATAGTTTTGATGATAATCTTCGGCGGGATAATAGTTAAAGATCGCTTCGACTTCCGTTATGATCGGATTTTCCCATGCGCCGGACTCGTCTAATTTTTTCTTGTAAAACTCAGCCTTTTCGCGCTGTTCTTCGTTGTGATAGTAGACACCGGAACGATATTGGGTCCCCACATCGTTGCCCTGTCGGTTGAGCGTAGTCGGATCATGCGTCTGCCAAAACACTTCCAGCAGCTCATCAAAGCTGATGATCTCTGGATTGTACTTGATCTGCGCCACCTCAGCATGGCCGGTTAGCCCGGAGCAAACTTCTTTGTAGGTTGGGTTTTTGACTTTGCCGTTGCAATAGCCTGAAACCACGGATTCC
>JBCBZF010001202.1:0-1999 GCA_039815525.1 Bacteroidota bacterium
CGGGACAAAAAATCTTTGTTGACCGGGACCTGATTGGTCACATCGAGCGGAATACAAATCAGGGGCAACTCCATTTCAAATAGCTCCTTTGCGCTCTGGGGGTCCCAGAACACATTCCACTCTGCGGTTCCGTTGTGCTGAAAGGTTTGGACGTTTCCCTGGGTTCGGAAGGCACCACCCATCCAGATGATTTCCTCGATCTTTTCTCTGATTGACGGCTGCCGCCGGACAGCTTCGACCAGATTGGTGCAAGGTCCGGTGATCACGATGCTCACTTTCTCTTTAGCAGCAGACAAACGATCGATCAGCAAATCAACTGCATTTGGCAAAGCGTATGGATCAAGCTCATACGGCAGATTGATCATGCCCGGCAGGGCGTTCATCACTTCCGGGCGGGCGCGCCATTCGCTGGGGAATGCATTGACACCATTGTCATCGCTGCGGCCAATCGGAATATCTGTCCGGCCAAAGAGATGCAAAACCTTCCAGGTGGTTTCAATCGCTGGTTCGATAAAGCAATCAGCGGGAGTAACATTCACACCGATCAGTTCAACGTCTTCCATGGTGAGTAGCAGCAATTGCGATAGCAGATCATCAATCGCGCCGTCATGTTCCATGAATATTTGTTTGGGTGTAGGCATCTTTGGGGTGGTTTGTAGTATGCTTTCAACGGACAGGCTGGTCTATTTACAGCATTCCGATTGGCCCTGCAAACATAAGTTATCCACTGCATGGGGATCAGGAAAATCTCACGTTGCTTTTTCTTTTACATACAGCCACAATTCAACCAGCAATAAGCTCCCCATCCCGACCAGGCTCATCAAAATGGTGAAAAAGCTAAGACTCCGCTGTGTAATATCACCAGTGTGCTCATAACAAAAAGCGAGAAAGGCAAGCACACCAGAAACGATCAGGCTGATTTTCCCGAAAGCTCCCAGACCAAATATGAAGCCTGGCTTGGCGTGCAGCTGAAACTTAGAAGCAGCAATGTTCAGCAGGGCAATTAAAAGGATATAAATGTGATTGGAACGGATTTGAAGGCGAGCCGGGATATTCTCAAGATTCTCCGGGTGAAACCAATTGCTCAGGTAAAAGCCTGTTCCGAGAAATACCACAAACAGAAACAAACCAAAGAACAGGTTCAGACGGCCATAAAGGGGATTGTTCCTCGTTTTTTGCTCCATGGTTTTTCAAGGTAAAATTGATCCCGATATTTTTGTTACTCAGAATGAGGCGGTGATGTTTCTGCCCGGATTTTAAACAGAATAATTGAAGCGACAATTAATCCAAAAACTGAAAACAATACATCATAGGGATCATACACATTTTCACCACCCAGATTGTGGATTTTCAGTTCTTGACTAATGACATATGCCGCCGTCAAAGTGATTGATAAAGCATTTATCCAGTTAGAAGAAATGGATTGCTTTGGAAGAAAGCTTCGTTTTGCAAGTAGCAACACGAAATGAACAGCAATGCTGCCAACGATCGCTTCGCAAAAATTGGGATAGGAGAGTACAAAAACTTGTAATGCACCAGGAAAACGATGTTCCAGAACAAATGGCCGAAGCAGAAACTTCACCACTACAAAAGATGTGATGATGCCCAGTTGGATGCGCAGCAATAATTTTTGTGAATCGTTCAAAGGGAATTTTTCACGCAAAAAAAGGGAAACTGACCAAAAGACGTCTCTTTCCGCAGTCGGTTTGAATTCACTTTTCTACAATTGGAATCCAAATGTCTTCTTCGGAATCAGGATGTTAACCTTTGTATTTGTCCCCCATCAGGGCAAAATGTGGTCTGCTATCAATGGCGTAAGCAGACTGTGGCATCCAGCGAACGAAAATGTATTGGTAGAAATTCATCGCCTCACTGGGCCGGCCTTTGTATGGAAAAACGGCATATTTCCCGGCTGGGCAAGATCTTCGAAGGCGGGCGCGATTAACCAAGTTCACATTGTAAAATGTGAGATTTCTCACAGCTTACAAATGCCCGTCAG
>JBCBZF010001178.1:0-2074 GCA_039815525.1 Bacteroidota bacterium
AGAAGAAGCGTATCCCGATTGTATTCAACTCATCAAAAAATGGCTCTCGCAAAGTTGAGGAGTCCATGTAGCGTAAGTTTGGGTTAAGGGGAGAGATTCGAAGATAAATTTCCGGAAATAACAGCTTTTGGCGATATTCCACGAACATTTATTTCCAGTCTTCGTGCGCATCTCTCCTTTTTTTACGCAATTTCTTCTCGCTTTTTTGCTTGTTTCGGCTCAGCTCCAGGCGCAGCATGCTCCTGAACGTGATGCAGCCTGGCGTCAGAGAAATCAAATTGCAGAAATCACGACCTTCATCCATCCGCTTACCGAAGGGAAAGCGGCCAAAGAGGGCATCGCCATTGACCGAAAAGTGTTTGATGAAGAAGGGAGAACCATCCGACAACTTCAATACGACCAAAACGGCATGGAGTCCCGCAGGCTGGAAATCACCTTTGATCCCCGAAATCATGAGAAACGTACCCAAACCTATGCAGGTGAGGATTCTCTGATCAGTCTGAAAACCGACTTGTACAATGAATTTGATCTGCTGATGGAAAGCCAAACCGTTGATGAAGCGGGAAATATGCTGGCTGCTACCAAAATCCTTTATGATAAACAGCAGCATCCAATCGAACAATTTGCCTTCTCCTCTCAGGCTCGAAAAGATGACGTCTATTTAGAGGTGAAACGATATTTTGACAAAAGCGGGCTCCTGATCAAACAAAAACTGTTTCAACCCAGTGGAAAAGCAGAGCAGACCCAGTGGTTTCATTACGATCTGAATCGCCATGAAGTAGAAATGGAAGGGAACCCAAAGGGGAAACGCCAGATATTGCGCAAACGCATTTACTCACCACGAGGCTGGGTCATTGAAGAGATTTACGCTAGCAGACGATTCCAGTTTAAATACGACGACAATGGCAACATCCTGGTCAAAAACATCTATGAGGGCGAAAGTTTACAGGAAGTGGTCCGTTTCCGCTACAATCGTCGTGGTTGGTTGGTAGAAAAACAGCACTTCCAGGCCGAGCAATTGGTGGAGAAAATGAGCTTTGCTTATGAAACTTTCTAGCCAAGGAGCGCCTGCAATTTTTCCTTGCGATTTCGGGCCAGTTTTACCCGCTCCCCGCTGCTTAGGTGGATCACATATTCTCCCTTAAAGTGCGGTTCAATTGCTTGAATGCGATCCAGGTTCACAATCGCTGAGCGATGGGTACGACAAAACTGCTGCGGATCAAGACGTGCTTCCAGCGCATTGAGAGAATTGCGCATCACATGCTGCTGACCTTTGCTGTGAATCCGCACATATTGATTGTCAGCCTGAATCCAGTCCACCTCTTTGACATCGATCAAAACGATCCGGTTACCCTTTCTGACTGACAACTTCCGCAAAAAAGTCGTGGGAGCAGGTTGAACCGATTGAAGCAATTGATCGATTTTTTGATACAGATCCTCCCTGGATTCTCCTTCCTGATTCAGTTGGGAAAAAGCTTTCTGAAT
This sequence comes from Bacteroidota bacterium, assembly GCA_039815525.1. Lineage (GTDB taxonomy): Bacteria > Bacteroidota > Bacteroidia > J057 > J057 > JBCAWW01. The sequence continues at coordinate 1,486 of JBCBZF010001178.1, forward strand.
GGCCTGATCGAGACGAGATTCGTCAAAAGGTTTGAGCAAATAGTCCAGCGCATTGACGTCGAAGGCTTTGATGGCATGTTCGCTGTAGGCGGTCGCAAAGATCACATACGGCTGATAGACTTTTCGCAATTGCCGGATCACACCAAAGCCATCCATTTCCGGCATTTGAATGTCCAGAAAGACCAATTCCGGTTGGAGCGTGCTCAACTCTTCGATTGCCTGATGTCCATCCGCGCATTCGGCCACAATCTCGAGGCTCTGATAGGCAGACAGCATCGTCCGCAGATTGCGGAGCGCATAGGGCTCGTCATCGACGATGGCTACTCGATACGGCTTCATGTGATCAGACTTTGGTAGGGAATGCGAATGCTGGCTTTCACGCCTTGCTGGTCATTTTCGAGGGTAAAATAAGCAGCCCCTTCATACAATTGTTCAAGTCGATTGAGCGTATTGTGAAGGCCAATTCCATTCTGTTCACGCAGGTCAAAACCCATTGGCAAAGCAGGCCCGTCATTGTAGACAGTCAACTGTAACTCCTGGCCGACTACCTCAGCGGAAAGTTGAATGGATTTGGCGCCTCTTTTTCTGG
>JBCBZF010000378.1:0-6224 GCA_039815525.1 Bacteroidota bacterium
AAAATGATCGCTGTCTGCCTGCAGATGCTTGAGCTCATGTTCAATTTCCTGTATACGCCTAAGATATACATGAAAGGATTGTGAGGGAAGGTGAACGTAGGATGGACTGCTCTGGTTGTAAAAATAGTGGAAGCGGTAGAGGAAAAATGCGTCATTGAAATAGGTCGAAATGAATTCTTCCTCAAAGAGCAGCATATACCCATCAATTTGCCCTTTAATGCTTCTCCACTGCCGGCATTTGTAGGGAGGCAATAAAAGAATGGTGCCAGGCTGAAAGGGGATTTGTTCATCATTAAGGGAAAAAATGCCACTTCCTTTGGTGATGAAGAAGAGTTCGTGAAAGGCGACCACGAAAGGATTGTGATTGATGACAAAGGCCGGAATATCAGACATCTTTCCACAGTCAATCAATAACTCCCGCTGGTATTTATTTTTGGCAAATCTGACGATGTGATCCATGCTGAATGAAAGCTAAGCAAGAATATCCGACTTTGCCGGACATTCTTGCTTCATTGACAAGTAATTGATTAGTCTAATGTAATGGTAAAGGTAGAGCCAGGATTGAAGGAAAAACCTTCACTGACTTCAACCACCACCTCATTATCAGAAATGATGCGCAGGCTTACTGACGCATTATCAGAAGACGCTTCCTTGATGTTGTGGTCTTCGGAGAAGGTCAGATAATAGCGGTCAAAGGTGCCGGCTTCTATGGTTCTGAAGAATGCGCCATAGAACGGATCATTGGCGGCTGCGACCAAATCGAAACGAATGCTTTCAGCACTGATGTCGATGTCGTAGAGATTGCTGAGGTAGTTGTCAAATTCGATTCCGTCTCCGACGGTGGCTGTAGCAGAGAGTGAGCCGGCTGGAACGCCGAAGATGGCTTCGATCGGGGTTTCAACCCCGCCGGTTCCGCCCTGCGAAGGATCTGCCGCAGTTTGGAGAGTGTTGACGACAGTCACACTAATGCCTGGCTCAATGGCGTCTTTGCTGCAAGCGGTAAACAAAAGTGCCACGAAGAGGGCGGAAAAGAATCGAAGAATGTTTGTTGATTTCATTGTAAGATGTTGATCGATTAAATGATGAGCACGGGTTTTAACCCGTTCAAATGCTCAACACAAAAGTCTGATCTACACACCGAACGCTTCTTATCAATCAGGATCAAAAATGATCAATTTGGAGTTAGGAAATTATATTCCGACCAACATGCCCGCCAATGAGGCAGTTAGAAAAGCGGCAATCGTTCCCCCAATCAGAGATTTCACACCCAAAGCGGCCAGTGTCTTCCGTTGGGACGGTGCCAGCGCCCCAATCCCACCGATTTGGATCCCAATAGAGGAAAAGTTAGCGAAGCCACACAAAGCGTAAGTCGCAATGATCACGGATTTATAGTGAAAAATTGCACCTCCACTTTTTGCGGTTCCAAGTGAAGTGTAGGCAACCAACTCATTGATAATCGTCTTTTCTCCTAACAATTGACCGACGATCATCATATCATCGGAATGAACCCCTAACAGCCAGGCCACCGGAGCAAAAATCAGCCCCATGATGTATTGAAGATTAAAAGCCGCAAAGCGTCCGTCGGTTGAACTGGCCACCCATTCATTCAATCCGGTGATGCCACCAATTTGATCGGCGAGGATGTAGTTCAGCATGCGAATCAACGCAATGAACACCAGCAACATCACCCCGACATTGACCGCCAGCTTCAACCCATCAGTGGTACCTCGCGTGATTGCATCAAGGATGTTGCTACCCACCTTGTCTTTAGGAATGCTGAGATCCGGATTAATCTTTTCTGTTTGCGGCACCATCATTTTTGCTGCTACCAGGGCTGCCGGGGCAGACATAATCGAAGCTGTGAGCAAATGGGTAGCAAAAATTTGCTGTTGTACCTTGTCGGCACCGCCCAAAAAGACCACATAAGCCGCAAAGACACCTCCGGCGATGGTCGCCATACCACCTGTCATCAATGCCATGATTTCTGAACGGGTCATCTTGTCGAGATAATGCCTCACCAGCAAAGGTGCTTCTGTTTGTCCCAGGAAGATATTTCCTGCTGCTGCCAGACTTTCTGCGCCACTAAGGCCCATGGTCTTGCTCAAAACCCAGGCAAGTCCGTAGACGACTTTTTGAATAATGCCGAGATAATAGAGAATCGCCATCAGAGCAGAGAAAAAGACAATGGTTGGCAAAACCTGAAAGGCAAACAGAAAACCCACACTGGGGATGTCCATCAGGCTCCCAAACATAAAGGTGGAGCCTTCGAGGGTAAAGTTCAGGATTTCGACAAAGCCATTGGCGATCCAGCGAAAGCCTTCTTTGAATCCAGGCACTTTTAATACCAGAATAGCCAGTATAATTTGTAATCCCATTCCGATGCCAACCAGCCGCCAGTTGATGGCCTGTCGATTACTGCTAAACAGCCAGGCAACAAAGAGCAGGAAGACAATTCCCATGATACCTCTGAGAATCGAAACAAAAGAAAAATCTTCCTGAATATATGTTCTGCGACCAGAAAGCAACATGCTTTGCTCCTGTCCCGTGAGTGTAAGTTCACCCTTTAGATCAAAATCAACCAAATAGCGATCGCTGATGCGGGCCGAAGTGATGCTCCCCTCGGATTGGGTTGCTACTGCTTCTCCCTGGGACATGAAAAGAATCTCTGCGCCCACTGTATCAGATCTGAATACGACGGAGTCAATCGCTGTCAGTTGGGGAATCCGATTGTACATCAGGATCAATGAATCATTCCTGTAGCGCCAGAATCCGTTTTTTTGAAAAGCGCTGTCGTTTTGCAGGCTCATCCGAAAGCTGCCATCACTTCGTAGATCAAGACTGTCATAAGCTGTTTTGACGTAGGCCCCTTCCATCTCTGGATCTGAAAAGTCGGTTACCTGCCAGGTATAGGTAAGCACCGAATCCATATTCAGTTTCTGCCCCCAGGAGAGGGTTGGGAAAAAAGTACATACACAGAAAATGGCTCCGATGAGCCAACTTCGTAGATTCGTAGTCTGCAGATTCATGCCGGAAGTTAAAATCTCCCAGGCTAGACACCAAATCCAGAATCTGATCGATAAGCTATTGATCTTTCAACCACTAAAGACGTAAGCTCAATCCTCCATGCATTGACAGCCCACGACCACTGCCACCTGCAATGAGGCCAAGTGCGTTGTCCATGGAATAAAACAGGGCAATCCCTTGTTTTTCGCCCAGGGCAAAATTGGCTTGTGCAAACACCCCAAAACCGTATTGTGGCATACCGCCACCGAATACATTGCCACCCAGGAGGAAATTGGGAGACAGCTGATATTGGTAAGCCACATTGAGCATGGGAATGGGCGTTCCCGCGGCAAACTCATTGGCGCCAATGTGGAGTGAGGTGAACAAACTGGCTTTTTCACTCAGTGAATAAGCGGCGCCTGCATGAATCGAAATCGGCAAAGGCAGTCCATACGTCCCATTTGCCGAATCTGGCAATACCAATTGTTCCAGGGTGTCGAGGGCAAAAATCTCATCCAGGTTGCCAATTTCACCGGAGAAAACATTGCCTGCATCGAAGCCTTCATAGGAAAATGAAACGGCATTGTCGAAAAGCGTCCCTTTCCAGTTGATGACCCCCAGATTTATGACACTGGCATCGAGAACCAGCTTGTCATTCACTTTATATCGGAAGCCCAGGTCAACCCCAAATCCAGTGCCCTGATTGCCACTGTTTTGCGACTGAAACAGTTCGTAATCGGCGCTCAGGTCTATTTGGCTTCCGTCTTCAGCAGTAAAGAAATCATAGGAAAAATTCTCCAGACTATTCATCCTCTGACCGAGCAAAAATTTCAAACGGGTACCGATCTGGAGCTTTCCTACTTCATAGGCTGTTCCCAAACCAATCGCCAGCCAGCTATCATCCCGCGCTGTGATACCCGGATCACCAATCGTCTGCCCAGCGTAACGGGCATTCCCATACAACAGCAAGCCAATGGTGTTGGGATCGGAGGTAATCAGACTCAAGCTGCGTTGGTTTTCCAACGACAAACTGATCGGCAGTTGATTGACCCTGAAATTGATGATTGCACCAGCCTGTTGGTGGATCTGAAATCGATTGTCATCGCCCAATTGCGCCACCAGTCGATCTTTGTCATCATCATTCAAAAAATTACCATCTACCAGAATGCGATCCAGACTCACGACATTGGACCCAAGTCCGTACAAACCACCAGCCCCAACAGAAATCAGCTTGAATTCATGATCAGCCAATAGCGCAGGTTGGAAAAATTGGGCTACTGTCTGTTGAGGTTGGAAGCGTAAAGTAGCGGCATTTTGACCCACAAGCATGTGAATCATCCCTTGCAGAAGGAGCAAGAGAAAAAATCTATTCGAAAAAGACATCAGTTGCTGAGTTGATAAGTGAATTCGCCGACCAGTTTGGCCCGAATGCGATAATTGGCAAAAATCTTCACGGATTCATCTGCAGGGCTGGTATCCATTCGATACCGAATTGCCAGAAAGGCACCTTCATCCAGGACTTTTTGGAGGAGTGTGAGGTCAAACGATTTCTCAATCACACTTCTGACAGGCTCATCTACTTCACCGTTGGCGTTTGGAACCCCAGCCGCGATAATCTGATTTGTGGCAAGATTGGTAATGAGATCTTGATTGGCGTCAAGCACAGAAGCCGTAACCCGACTTTCAAAAGGGAAATCATTGTCAATGAGAATTTTGAGCGTTCCCCCTTCAATGTTTTCGATATTCGTACCGCTGAGATCAATATCAGTTGTATCTGCCAATTGTAATCCCTGTGCAATCCCATCTAATGGTATGTCAACATCTATGTAGGCTGAAATTTGGCTTTCATCAGTCGCAAAATTATCGAAAACCCCACGCTCTCCATTGTGATTGACATCAACCGACAAATCATAGATCAGGCTATCAGCCAATACATTGATGAATGCACCGATATTGCTGTTCTCCACTGTGAAAGGCAGACTGGTCAAAACAATTTGATTGGTGTCAGGCAGATTGGGACCAGTAATGACCACCGGACCAGCCAGAATGGGACTGCCAATTAGCTGGCGCTTTTGCCCATTTTCAGTATTGATGGCCGAAAATTCATCAATTTGAATTCTGGCATCCATCCCCACCGAATTGGCAAAGGTCAGGCTGGCACTGGGCTGGGTAAAGGATAATTTTTCTAAATCCAGATCACGGAAGACATCGATTACCTCTGAGCCTGAATAACGGAACGTCTGCTTACCCAGAAAGCCCTCTACGTATTCTGGTTCAATCTCTACCAGACCAAATCTGACGTTGACACTGTCCGTTTGATCAAGTGTAACCAGATTACCTGATTCCAGTAGGGAAACTTGTATCTGCTCCACCAGCGTATTGACCTGATTGCCATTGAGACCTGTCATGTCAAGGGTAAATCCTCCGAGACTTGCTTCCTGGACTTCTTCAGAAGTACCGCCCGGAGGTGCTGGCTTGAGTTTGATGTCCACAAAAGGGACTTCATTATTGTTGTTAAAGGCGGCGGGCAAGCTGTAACGAAACCGAATGGTGTCTTCGACAGTTGACAAGGTTTCAGCACGAATTTTCCCTGAGCGAACCACTACCTTGGTCAATTGCACACCTGCTGAGCCGCTCACCAGATCGTACTCGGCCTCCCTGACTGAATCAATCAGGCTCTGCTCTGGGAAGATGGCAGTAGCCGTCTTGGCCCGAAGGTTCTTGGCTACCAGGGTGATGTTAATGAAATCAGTGGTATCAATGCCGACATTGGTGGACTCTGGAATATCCAGATTGACCAATTCGCCAATCAATTGGCTTTCAATCTCCTTGCCTGATAAATTATAGGTTTCGGTAACCATGCTATTCATCGGAATGGATTCAAACGTATCCCTGACAATGTCCGGTCCGGGTAAATTGGCGTTTCGGACCACCAGAATCACATTTTCGATGTCTACCGGAAATTGATTGTTGATGCTGAGAACCAATTCTCCAGACTCCAGCTCCGCGAATTCAAAAAAATCGCTGGCATCAATGGCAACTGCATCGATGGTCAGACCACTGAGCGCCGATAATACCGGAATGCTACCACCTTGACTGGCCAGAATAATAGAGCCAAAGATATTGCCATCTGCGATAAGCTGACGGGCCAGATCTGCCATGGTAAAGGCCTGGGTGATGGTATCCGAAGATAAACTGAGGGTGTCCAGTTTAACCCCGAC
>JBCBZF010000557.1:0-4875 GCA_039815525.1 Bacteroidota bacterium
AGCTGAGCTTGGGAGGTTGCGATGCGGCCAGAGTAGGAGCGAAAGGAGTCGAGCTGAAAGTCAATCAAATTCTGATTGGCCGGTGTCATGAAGGACTTCTTTAGCTGTTCCACACTCTGCAGAAAGAGACTGGCATTGTTAACAATGTCGTTACCCCTACACAAAACTTTAGTCAGCTGTATTTCCACGGGAGCAACATTTCAAATATTTCTGATTGGAAATGTTCAAGCTTTTTCCTGGACGGCGTATCTATTGACAAACCCTGCGAAAATGGCTCCGGATGTGATGCAAAGACAGACCTGACCGCCTGCGCAGAAGAAGGCGACTTTGGATACATCGCTATTGAATGTCCTGATGCAGTTGCATTTAACTGGACCCTGCCCGCCGGAAGTGCCGCACAGGAATATTCCAGTGAAAAGTTTTCTGTGATTACCAAAGCTGGGGAAGGAACCTACACCGTTGACATTACCTATAACGACCTTTGCGTCGAAACCCGCACCTATACAGTCACTGCCGACTGCTGCGAAGAACTCTGTCATTTGCAGCAACCAACGGGCTTGAGATGTACCAGCATCAAAAATCAGACCCAGCTATTGTGGGACCCCGTCCCTGATGCCATTGGGTATGAGGTTTCAATTACCCTGAATGATCCGGCATGTTGTGGTGGAACCAGTGGCATAAGCATTGCACCTGTACCGGTTCAAGGAACATCCTATCAAATTCCTTCTTCTGTCAGCGGATGTTTTGCGGTACGTGTGAGCGCGGTTTGCCCGGATGGAAACTCTCTGCCTTCTGAGCCTTTCTGCTTTAATTCACAAACTGCCTGTCTGAGTTTTGGCTTTGAGCGCTCAGCGCTACCAGGTGATCCCGAAGCAGTAGACATGAATCTCTTCCCTAATCCAGCGGATCACAGTATTTCGATTGATCTGAATCTTTCGGAAGCTTCTGCGCTCACGCTTGACATGTATGATATGCAAGGCAAAAGGGTGCGTCAGATTGACTTACCGGCCTTCGGTGCTGGACAGCATACGTTCAAGCTGGGTGAGTTGGGCAGCTTGCCGGAGGGAATGTACATCATCAAGGTCCATGGTTATGGTAGCAGCATTCAAAAGAAGCTAATGCTTAGACATCGCTAAGGATAGACCTGTAAGAAATTGGAGGGAGCGTCTGCGGGCGTTCCCTTCTTTGCATTTGTTTGGCTGCCCCTGAAAAATCATTGACTCTCCAAAAATTCCTGCAGGATGATGGTCGCACTGATCTGGTCAATCAGCTTTTTATCCCGCCGCTTTTTCTTTTTCAAGCCAGCATCAATCATCGCCTGAACCGCCAGCTGGGAGGTAAAACGTTCGTCCCACAAATGAACCTCTTTTGCAGGATACTGTTTACGGAGCTTATCCGCCAGTTTGCGAACATCTTCGGTAACATGTGAATCTGATCCGTCCATGCGGGTCGGATAGCCCAGAACCACGGCTTCCACTTCATTGCCACTTAGTCTTTGTGCCAATTCCTGTTCCAGATTGACTGTATCAACAGTACCAAGGCCGGAAGCAATGAGTTGTAATGGATCTGTCCAGGCCAGGCCAGTTCGTTTTTTGCCGTAATCAATGGCGAGTATTCTGGGCATAAAAAGTCTTTAGCCTCGTTTGGGCAATAATACCCGAATGGTGGTGCCTTTGTCCACTTCGGATTGCTTCACAAAAATACGACCTCCGTGATAATTCTCCACAATGCGCTTGGTCAGACTCAGGCCCAATCCCCAACCGCGCTTTTTAGTGGTGAAACCTGGCTCGAATATCTTTTTGAAATTGCCTTTGGGGATGCCCTTTCCGGTGTCTTCTACATCTATGTAATAGGACTGACCTTTTGCGCCGGCATTGAGCGTAATGCTACCTTCCTTGCTTTGGATGGCGTCAAGGGCATTTTTCAATAAATTCTCGACTACCCAATCAAACAGTTGTGGATTGACAAACAGCTTGCTGTCCAGCGGGATCTGGTTGTTGACATGAAGTTGGATGGTGCCTCCCTTGGTCATGCGTTTACGCAGATAATTGGCCGAGTGGTCCAACACCTGACGTAGGCTAACTTCAATGAGTTCAGGCTGAGAGCCGATTTTGGAAAAACGCTCCGCGATGATTTCCAGGCGGTGCACATCACGCTCCATCTCGTTGATGTATTGCATGTCCTCAGGCCTGGCGTCTTCCCGAAGCTTCAGCAATTCGATCCATGCCATGAGGCTGGAAACAGGTGTCCCCAGCTGATGAGCAGTTTCTTTGGCCAGACCTACCCACACCCGGTTCTGCTCATTTCTTTTGGCAATGGCAAAACCCAGGAAGACCACACTGAGAAACAGGAACGCGACCAACAGCTGCACCACAGGAAATAAACGAAGTTGTTGCAGCACGAAAGATTCCCCATAGTAGACATAATTGACCCGATTGGGGGCAAATTCAACTTCGATCGGATCATGGAGGGCGTTGAACTCCTGAATGTAGTCCCGCTTTTGGCGGGCCTGGCGACGGGGATCTTCACTGAGATCCATGTTGTTGCTGATGGTATCACCATCGGCATAAATCTCGATCAAAGGCACCAGCGTATTATTCGGAATGACCACCCGTTTGACAATAAAATCCATCAATTTCTCATCTGCCCCTGGTTCATTCGTGTTGGTATTGGCCACGATGTCAAGGGCTTCGGCATACAGCTCAACTGCCTTGGTTTCTTGTTCTGATAACTTCGTTGCCAGATAATTTGAGTACAATAAAGAGCCGCCAATGATACTGAATGCGAGTGTACCGATCAGCAATCTGGTTATCAGTCGTGGTTCAAAAGAAAACATATTCAGGTTTCGATATTTAGAATCGTTCTAAACAGAGTTTATTCGGCAAAATGCCAATCTTTTCAGAAAAGCTTCCGTTAAATTTGAAGGTCAAAATCAACAAAGCCGCATGTCTGATCTAACTGAGTCGCTTCATCATCTCCGCGCCCTCCGCTTAACCCATCAAACTGCCCCCCTCCACATACGCGAACAGATGTATCTGTCTGACCAGGAATGCCAGCGGGTTTTAGAGAAGTTAGACGGACAATTAAACATGCGGGAGGCCTTGGTTATTTCTACCTGCAATCGCACCGAGGTCTATTATGTTGCAGGGACAGATTATACGGAGGAAATTATCAAAATTCTCTGTGTGGCAAAAGGCATTTCCCAGAACCATATTTCGGAGGCCGTTTTCCAGTCAGTTCAGCAAGAAGAAAAGGCCGTATACGAATTGTTCTCTGTCGCCATGGGGCTTCAATCCAGTATTCTGGGTGATCTTCAAATCTCCGGACAGATTAAGCAGGCCTACCGTCTGTCTCACGAAGCAGAAATGGCCCAGGCTTTTCTACATCGGTTGATGCACACCATTTTCCACGCCAACAAGCGGGTTCAGATAGAATCTGGTTTCCGTAGTGGAGCAGCCTCTGTCAGTTATGCCGCTGCGGAACTCGCGGCTGAATGGGCAGGTGAGGTGAAAAATCCGACTGTCTTGGTGCTGGGTTTAGGTGAAATGGGCCGTGATGTTGCCCGCAACCTGAAGAAAGATTCCTACGAAGCAATCTGGTTGTGCAATCGTACCGATGAAAAAGCAATTGAATTGGCGGTGCAAACTGAAACTGAGGCTGTCCCTTTCTCATCCATGAAGGATTTTGCTGCCAAAGCAGACATCATCATTTCAGCCGCTTCAGTATCTGAGCCATTGATTGTTCCCCAGATATTTGCTGATGATCCCGATCGGACACGTTTCATTCTTGATCTGTCAGTACCCCGTAGCGTAGATGAAGTAGTCGACGCTTTTTCTCACACCAGGGTTCAAAACATCGATGATATTCACGCCCGCACCAATGCAGCACTGGAACGCCGACAGGCAGCCATTCCGATGGTCGAACAAATCATTGGGGAAGAGGTACAGGCATTTTTGAACTGGCGAAGTCAGCAGGCCATCTCCCCCGTGATCCATCGTCTGAAAGATGCTCTGAGCCAAATTCAGGCCGAAGAAATGGATCACTGGTTAAAGAAAGCTTCTCCCAATGAGAAAGAATTGGTACAGAAGGTAACCAACAGCATGATCAATAAAATCGTGAAACTGCAGGTCCTGCAATTGAAAGACGCCTGCAAACGCGGCGAACAGGATGGCCTGATCCAATTGATCAGCGAGTTGTTTGACCTGGAACGGGTGTAGTTCTCCTGACGAAGTCTCAGCGATATCCGATTCTGATGAAACCACCTACGGTGCTCCCTTCCACCGCAAGCATCCATTACAGCATCTCTCAGTAAGAGAATTGATTCATTTGAAGGCAAACATACGCCCAACACAAGGCGTGCCGAGGTGTTCTGTTTGGATGAATATTTGTGCGCTGATAAAATAAAAAAGTCAATCTGCGAACGAATGTAGAACCAAGCGATCTCTATTTGCGCTCGACCTCTGAAACGTCTTTTTCCCGGGCGGGACTGTTCAGCAGATCCTCCAGTTTTTTGACTGAATGTTCCCAGCTATAATGTTGGTCTACCCAAATTCTGCTGGCATGGCCAAATAAGGCTCTTTGGTCTGGATGTGTGTGAAGCCAAATGATCTTTGCAGCAAAGGACTTTGCATCTTCAGCAATGAGCAAATGCTGATCTTCCGTGGCCTGGATGGCATTATTGACCAATGGAGTGGTGATACAGGGTCTGCCCATCGCCATGGCTTCCAGAATCTTATTTTGCTGCCCACTACCAGTAAACAATGGTGCGACAAACATGCTGCCCCGAACATAACCAGTTCGGATATCTGCCATCCAACCGGAGACGGTAACCAAAGGGTGCTGGCCCAATGCTTTGATTGCCGCCGTGGGGCGGGC
>JBCBZF010000900.1:0-3014 GCA_039815525.1 Bacteroidota bacterium
AATCAAAATCAGGCGAAAACAAAGGTAAGTTTTACAGTTTTTGAAAAAAGAGTTCATAATGAAAAGGTTTGGTTAATTAATAAAATCTCACCAAGACCTTCTTATCGCTAACAATATATTAGCAATAAAGCTCATTTATTCAAAATGTATCAGATTTTCAATTAGCGCTTGAAAAGGGAAAAAAACAGGACCCGCAAGAAATTCAGGCCTTCCCGGAATAAGATTTTCAAGTTGACTTTGCTAAAAACCACTCCCTCTCGCAGGTGAATGGTGTAGGCTTTCATGTGCAGCGATTTATCACGATCTACAAGGAAAATGAACTCTAAATCAGCCAGATAGCGAGAAATAGTCGTTGCAAGAAAATGCTTTTTTCCAGCGCGGTTAAATCCTTTCAGACCACATTGCGTATCGGTGATTGAAATCCCTAAAAAGCTTCGGGCCAGAAATCGTAAAAATTTTGAAACTTTTACCCGAAAAGATGGCAATTGCTGGTAGTAAGAGTCGTCCTTAATCCCAATTGCTACATCTGTCTTCTGCTCGGAGAGCGCACGATAAATTTTGAGGAAACTGTCTTTCGTGTAAGGAAAGTCAATATCAGTAAAAATACAAAGGTCGGATTGAGAAGATTTAACCCCGGCACGTAAGGCAGCACCTTTTCCCTGATTCACAATCTGATTGATGTAGGTGAACCGGTCCAATTTTCTCTCAAGCCAGTTGATATCTTCCTCACTTACCCCTTGACTGGAACCATCATTGACCAGAATGATATGAAGTGAGACCTCGGGTAAATCTGCCTGGATGTGCTGAACAGAAAGAACGATTTGCTCAGTCCAATCCTCTACCGGATTGTAGCAGGGCAGGACGATATCTAGGGTATTATGGTTCAAGGTAAAAATTGTTAATCATCAGGCTTTCTCCAATGGGAAGAAAAACCTCCACGCCTTCAGGACGGATCAAAAGAGATTCAGCCTCCGGCGCTTTGTTTTTTAAATACAATTGCACCCGATTATTGGCTCCTTTAAGCTGAAATTGATGGCGTACCTGTATCCAATCCTGATAGACGTATTGACCAAACATGGTCGCGATCTCCTGATAATCCACTTGCTGCCCCTCTGCATCAAACTCTTTGTAGTATAAGACGGGAAATCCTGCATGAGCCGGATCAATCCGCATCCAGGCTGTCGCCAGCAACTGGGTCGTATCAGGTATTTTCTGATCAAATAACATCAATACCTCATCAGTCACCGCGCTGATGGTCTGATCGCCAAAATCACTCATTGCCTCTCCATCAAAGCCATCCCAGTACACAAAAGCACTTGCATCGCTTTTGTAAACCGGACCATCCTGAACCAAAACACTGTCTTTCTGATTCAGGAAACGAGTGTTAAGGGCCTGAACGTTGGGCTTCAGCTGTTGGATAGGCAGAGACAAAAGGGCAAAGTTTCCTTTTTCCACGAGAAGATCTGCTTTTGCCAGGAGTCTTTGTTCATTCCAGCTAAGCGGAACCTTGTATTGGCGCAGAATCAAGATCGGCCGTAGGTCATTGTAATCATCCAGAATGGGCTTTTCCACCAATGGGCCACTCAGCAGCTGCATGATCCGGGAAGCTTGTCCCAGAGAGGTTCTTGACATGCTGCCGCAAGCCAGCGGTATGCCATGTTCAAAGGCCATTTTGTAAGCCCGGGCCATGGTCGGTCCCTGTGGATACTGTGGCACGAACTTATCAGTCCCGATGTTGAAAAATGGCAAAGGCATCAGCGTTTGGAATTCACTGACTTCATGCCCGCTTTCGGCCAACCAGGCACCTAAGTCTGGTTCCTGATTGATGAAAATATTGTCTCCGCGTGTTTTACGGGCAACATCTGCATGTAATTTGAGGTGAATGGCAGTTTCCCACAACCAGAACCCTAAGCCAATACAAAGCACCCCCAATCCGATTGCCCGCAGACCTTTTTGTTTCGCTCTTTTGTAGAGGAGAAAAAGATAGACTGCCGCATACATGGTGAAGGTATAATAGAACACCCAGGCAAAACGTCCCAGTGAGCGGAACTGCTTGAGCGGGGTCATCAAATCCAACAGAAACTCCAGGTTCCACTGGAAAGGAATGGCCATGGAGAAGAGCAGGACTAACACGCCGGCCCAGGTGCTCCGACGCAAATTGGCCGGCAAAGCCGGATGCATAACTCGGGACCACCGTTTCCGGATGGCAAAAGAGAGCATGCGTGCAATGCTCAAAACGGCCACCAAAGATGCTGTCAGGCCAATGTAGGAAAAGCCTTCTACCGGCGGACGCTTCCACAGCATGAAGCGATGCCAGGCATTCCAGAGTGGTCCCTGAACCGGCAGAAATACGCTGTCCAGATAGGCTCTGAAGAAAAAGAAACCTGAGGGAGCCGAAGGTCGGTCAGAAACCGGGTCTGTCATAGCCATGAAGCCTTGAAACAGTAGCAAGGGCACCAGCATAGCGACTGCCATCCGGATCAAGTACCGATAGGCTTCAGGACGATTTTTCTTCCAATGGTTGACTGTTCCCAGCACCAGATAGGCGCCACAAAATATGACCCCCATCAAAATGTAATAGGGGTGAATGAATCCAAAGAAAGTCAGTTCTGCGGCCAATATCCCCAACCAAAGCCAATGTCGCCTTTTTTCGGTAGCAAGAATCAACAACCACCAGGTGAGCGGGATAAAGACGCTGTAAGCCAGGGCGTAATGCCCGGCAAATCGGTGCATTTGTGGCGTAAGCAATGACAACAATATCGCCACCGGAATCGCATACCAATGTGGGAGATGAAAATGCTTCCCAATCCGGTGGAGCAGGAGCATGCTCAGTACCAAAGACCATAGGATCAACGAATTGATGATGCCAGTGGTTTGATCCGCAACGGATACAATGTGTCGGTCCACCCATCGCATGATCCATGACAGAACCGGCTGATTGTCGGTATACAGTACATGTTCACCATAGGGATGATTCATCCCGGAAAAATGCGTGCCCGCATCGTGCTTGACAT
>JBCBZF010000896.1:0-3043 GCA_039815525.1 Bacteroidota bacterium
CGCTGGATGCTTTTGAAGTCAATGCGGTAGACTATTTATTGAAACCCTATACCCGGGACCGTTTTGCCCGCGCCATTGCCAAATTGCAAGCTCCCCAGAATCCTTATCTCGAACAAATCCAACGCCTGGCCGAAAGCCTGAAAGAAGAGAAGAATCCACAGTATACCGGGAAAATTTTTGTCCAGACCGGCAGCCGCCTCCTGGCGGTGGATACACCGGAGATCATCTGGCTGGAAGCCGATAAAGACTACACCTGGTTGGTAACAGCCGACAAACGCCACCTGAGTACCTACGGTCTCGGTCAACTGGAAAATAAGCTGGACAAAAGTATGTTTGTGCGGGTTCATCGTTCATCCATCATCAATCTCAATCATATCAGGCTGATCGAAAAACAGATCAGTGGCTATGACATTGTGATGAACAATGGCGACGTGGTCCGCGTGAGCCGCGGCTATATGGAGGAGATTAAAAATCGGCTGTTGTGAGACTTGATGTTCTGTAAAACCTACATGTTCGGGTTGATCTTGTAGGGGCGTTTTGTAAAACGCCCCTGTAAAAAATGCCATTTAAACGAAGCAGAAGGTGTTTTTAATCAATAAAAAGAACACCACTAAGCCGAACATCAAGGCTTGAAAAAGCACTGGCAGGTTTCCCAAACCTGCCAGTGCTGAGATAAGTTGCTACTTCAACCAGCGATTCGCATCAAACAGAAAAACCCTGGGGTCGCCATTGTCTTCGGCTTCGCAGGAAAGGTAAAACTGATTGCCACCAATGGTGCAAATGCCTTCTGTCTGTGCGAGAAAAGTCAATTCCAGTCTCTGGTGTTTTCCCTGAAAAAATGTGTGGCCGGAATAATCTGACAGTACCCAGATAAAAGGTTCAAAACCATCCATCAGGGTGTAGCCTGACAGGCAAATGACACCACTTTCGGTATCGATATCGGCGCCGGTGATGACCCCTTCTGTGTCCATGCTGTCAATCAATTGTGCCTCATACTCACCAGGTTCAATTGGCAATTCATACACACTACAGCGGCCATTATCATGATTTTTGGTAAACAAAAACAGGCTGCTGTCCAGACGAATCATGCCTTCACAGTCAAAATTATGTTTATAAGCACCAGTGTCAAATCGCTTTTGCTCCGGATAGCGAAAAGTGATTTTTTCCGCTGAAACGGCCTCTTGTCCTTCCGCTAAGCCAGATTTTGGAACGCGGTAAATGGTCAGGTCCTGTCGGTCGCCGATATTGTTGCCAAAATCACCGACATAGACAAACAGGCTGTCCTGGCTAATGTCCTCCCAGTCCCGATGTTTTGCCCTTTCCACATTGACAATCCGGACCAATTGCTTGCTCGCCAAATCGATTTCGTAGAGTTTGGGGTCGTCTCCACTGTCATTATGGGTCCAGAGAGAGTTGCCGATTTTGATGATACCGGAGCTTTCATCGATCTCTGCTGGCAAATTCATCAGCTTGACGACAGTTGAATCAAACGGAAATTTGCTTTTTGTGAATTGTCTGGGCGGATTTTGCGGACGACAGGCACTGATCAATATTGCCAAAACAAGTACCCCGATAAGATGGTTTTTCATAGGAATTGATTGCTGTTTCGAATAACGACATTTTTTATCTTCACCTCAAATGACGCACGTCCTGGTTCTACATGGAAATGGCGGCTCCCGCACTCGCTTCATCCCTTTGCTGCGCAAAATGATGATTGAGCATCCGGAGATAAACCTCGTCATTCCTCAATTGAGCGGCTTTGACGGCCGGGTATTGCCGCCTTCAGACAATTACTGGGATCTGTTTCTGGAGGATGTCTATGCCGCAGTTGCTGAGAACATTGAGGAAGAATGGGTGCTGTATGGTCATGGGATTGGGGGCTCTCTCTTGATGGAATTGGCGGCGCGTGATTTTACTTTTCCCAACGGCCAGCAACTCAAGGTCAGAAAGGTTTATTTGCACTCCATCATTGGTGCAGCACTGCATACGCGTAAGTTTCCTTTGCTCATGAAACCCATGGCGCTCCGCAAATTTGGAAAGTGGCTGGTGACCAGAGCGATGCTGCGACCCATGTGGGAAAAACGCCTCTTCCAAAATCCAGAAGAAATTCCCCTTTTCCTGCGGGAGCAATTTTTCATCGACTATACCATCTGTGATGCCTTCGTGGTCTTTTTTGATTTGATCACTGTCCCCTGGTACCGGGAAGTACGCAGCAAAACGCATGATTATCCTTTCCATCTCATTTGGGGCAAAGAAGAAAGAGTGGTCAAAGTGGAGGTTCTGGATTTGTGGCGTGAGGATTTCCCCAAAGCCACGGTTGAAATTGTGGCGGATTGGGATCATTTTCCCATGCTGGAACAGCCGGAAGCTTTTGCGGAAAAGTTTCTGGGATGGGTCAGATAGTGCTTGAAGAAAAAAGAAAAATTCTCAAACCACTGAATTTGCGTATAATTACCATCTATGTTGCTGCGCCACCAATTTCCGGATCTTCACTGGCTCAAACGACAAATCAAGGATCGTTTTGCCGCACAGTATGATGATCAGGGAAATGTGCTGCCCGTTGCCGGCTGGCCCACCGTTTTGCTAAATGTCAGTACCTCTGAAACCAATCGCCCTGACATTGACGGCCCTTTGTCCTTGTTCATGAATGTCAAAGGCTGGAGTGAAGTGGGTATTGCCGGTAAAACCCGGCGCTTGAATAATGAGACCTATCTGCTCAGCAACCGGGGCGAAGCCTACGACCTTCATATTCACGAAACGGAGCCCACTGAAACCTATAATCTCCATTTTGGAGATGTTTTTTGTCAGCAGGCCTGGCATAGTATGCATCATTCGACTGAAGATCTCCTGGATCAGCCAGTAGCCGATGACTTTCCGGACGACTTTCCCATTCAGATTTTGCTTCGCAATGCTGCAATTGATGCGGCCGCCCGGCAGTTTCACCAACTTCTGGCAGACCCAGGTAGCGAATCCATGTTGCAGGAAGCCGCATTGTACCAATTATTTTGCCTGTTGATTGGTCAGGCCAGTCGGGAGAAAAATC
>JBCBZF010000657.1:0-4205 GCA_039815525.1 Bacteroidota bacterium
CTTTAATGATTTCAGACACATAGAAAGAGTCATTATCCGTAAGGGGCAGGGTGATGTAAAAATTATTTGAATCCAGGGCCTCCCCATCAGCATTATACCAGATAAAAGTACTGCTGGATGGAATCGCAAAAACCACATTTTGACCCGTACAAATATTCTGATCCGCCAGCATGGGTCCAGGTCCATTGGGTAAATTAATGGTAAGGGTATTGGTCATTGTATCAGCTCCAAAAGGATTGCTGACAATCAAAGAAACCTGATAGACACCACTGTTGAGGTAGGTATGGGTTGGGTTCAAAACCGAGTCCGTTTGTCCATCTCCAAAAAGCCATAGCCGGCTTCCAATTGCGCCGGCGGAAAAATCAGTAAACTGAACCGTATTTCCACAGTCCAGCTGATTCAATCCAAAAATTGAGTTGGGGGGAGCGGTCGCACAAGAGACCGGCAGATTGAAATTTTCTACCTGATCAAAACGGTTCAATGCGCTTCCCTGAGAGGCGCTGGCTCCTAATCCCCGTGCCGCAAAGGCATCCCAAATCAAGCATTGATTGGCGCCACCATTGTTAATTTGGTCAGCCAGCAAGATGGCATCCCGACCATCAACGAATCCAGGATTACAGGGTTGCAGTTTCATGCCATCCATGACCAACTGCATGGCAATATTATTCCCACCGGTCCCATTGTAAAAATCGGGGTCAAATCCATATTGATTGACAAGCTTGATGGTCATGTCCCATAGCATGGTGCACCAAACAAATCCCACTCCATGTGGCGCAGATAGACCTCCATTATTCGTATCATCATAGGTGAAGCCATTCACGGTAAAGTCCGGTGAGTACCGGGCCGGGCGAATCCCCAATCCTGTAGTCGCCTGGTTCACGGCGAAAGTACCGATCCCCCGATCCAAATTGTTGGGGTCCAGGGTCATGATGATCGCAAAATAATCACTCCAGCCTTCACCCATTTGTTCGGTGAATTGACCCGCAAAAAAGGTCCTTAGGCATCCTGACTGGCCAGGTCCACCTGTCAGACGATTGGAGATGCCATGCCCATATTCATGCGCAATGATACCATTGTCAAAATCACCATCTCGGTCAAATTGTCCTCCAGTCCAAAGGAACATTTGCATCCGACCATTGCCACCATCAGCAGGTGTAGCGAAGTTTGCATTGTTGGTTCCCCCACCATCCTGTGCTTCTGCCTCAACATAGTCATTCCCAGTGCCTCCATTTCCATAGTTATTCTGCTGAAAATTACCTGCCTGCTCATCAAAACCATACTGATACCACATGTCATGCATGACATTGTTCAGGTAAAACAAATTGGTAATGGCTGCATCTTCATAATTCGGAGCCGCGTGGTTTAGGTTCAGCGGGTGGTCAAAGATCAAGGCAGCACCACCATCAGGACTGTATCCGGGGGCATTGTTTGCATTGCGGTCTTCATAGGCAAAAACATTGTTTCCCCGGGTGATGGTAAACTCAGCCCCCAGTATACCATTCGTATCATGCCAGCCAAAGGGCGAAGCAATGGTATCAGCCGGTTCATCCACCAGGACCCTCGGTCCATGATTGGGACTTTCGGTCTTGAAAGGGAAGACCCGATACTGCCCTGGCAGCATCAATGGCATGGCAGTCATGTGCAAATCCTTCCCAAACGTGTTGGCTGCCTGCATTTCTTCATGGCGATGGCTGTGCGGCTGATCAGCATGCCCTGGAAATTCGCAACGAACCACCCAGTCATTGGCGTCTCGCAGTGTCCCATTCAAGGCATCAATCCGGGCACTCCACCAATGCTGACTCCCAATCTCATTGATGACCAGGTCCCATACCAGAAACAATTCTCCTTCCGGGCCGGGCTGATACATCAGCTTGACGGGGATATTGTCTTGCGAAATGCCGCCACCAGAAAACACAAAGTGTCGGGGATCATCAGAGGAAATCTGCCGAAGATTGACAGGCGAAGCGACATCCAGCGCCTGGGCCGCAGAAGCAATCGCCTGTGCAGGTGTAATCGTTGGCGTAGTCGCAGTAGCCCGTTGGGCAATTTTTTTTTGCAGGCGGCTCGCCATGTGGAGGACCACGCCATCTTTGATGGCAAAGTTGGCCAGGGCATTGTGAATGCGAATCCCCTGATGCGTTTGCTGGATATGCACATGGGTCAGCCCATTGTGCTTGGTCTGAAACTGATCAGAAATGACCCAGTCTTGGATATCAGTAGTCTTGAGCCCCTTGCTTGCAGCATGCTTCTGCAAATGGATCTGGATTTGCTGGCTGAAATCCTGGCTCGATAAGTAGGGAGGAAAAACGAGTAGCAAAACCAACAGCATTCCCATCTGCTGGCAAAACAGTCGTGTAAACATTCTCATGTAGCTGAATGATTGGAGTGGTATACAGTTTAGCGCAAAAGAAATTAAGACAAATAGTGTAAGCGTGATATGTAGTATAAAAGGAAAAACCGGCTTACCCTACCACTTGTTAGGGTGAATCTTGCACAAGGAGGTATTTCGATGCTTAGTAATTTTCTTTTAGCTCTCCTCCGACCCAATCTTGCAGTTCCTGGCTTTCATCATCCAGAAAATCTAGGTCTTCAGGATTTGGGAGGCTTGTGTCTACCAATAAACCAGTCGTTTCAGCATGCCTCAGCTGGGATTTTTTGACCTTCACCTGCATCCATTGACTTTTACGCAGATCTGCCTTGTCTAATTTTGACTTACGGAGGTCGAGGCTTTGCATCAACACTTTCTGCATACTTGCTCTGCGGAAATCAGCTTTTTTGACTTTTGCCTCAGAAAAATCCGACTGATCAAGCTTTGCATGCTGGAAATGAGTATTGATCAAGTTTGCATTCCGAAAATCAACCTCTGTCAGCAAGGCATTGTCAAAACAAGCATGGTGCAGGAGACTCGACCGAAAAATCGCCTGACGCAGATCTGCCCCGGTAAAATCTACGCCTCTCAGATCCATACGGGCAAAATCCGCGCGGACACCGTTCTTCCCATCGGTCTGCAGCCATAAACGATGGGCATCTAACATTTGCCGGACACTTTGCCCATTGATCCAGACGGTATCCGGATTTCGGCGACGGTTCTTTTTCTTTTTAACTTTTTTCTCCTTCTCAGGCAAAATGGTCGCGTGAAGATTGGCCTGATGGTAATTGGTCTTAAATGTGTGTGCAAGAGAAACGTCTACCCCTGAAAGATCCGCTTTCTGTAACTTCACTTTTTTCCACTTTGAAGCCGTGATAGAGGCTTTCTGTAAATTACATTCCCGAAAATCAGATTGGGAAACGATGGTATAATCCAAACTCGATTCTGCAAAGTTGGCACCGCGACAGCGGATATTTTTCAGGCGACATTCTTTGAACAGGCTGTTTTGCAGCTCCGCCCTTTCGAGGAAAGCGCCCTTTATCTGTAAACCAGACAGGTCGCAGCCTGCCAGAATGGCCCGGTTGAGATTGGCGCGGTTGAAATTGACGCCTTGCAGACTTGCCTCGCGAAAATCACTGCCTTGCAGATCCGCAGTATCAAAATTGGCTTTACCGAGATTACTTTGAGCAAAAACAGAGCCCGCCATGCGCGCCTTATGAAAATTAGCATTGCGCAAATCAGCTCCCGATAAGTTGACGCTGCCAAAGTTGATGCGGCTCAGATCAGCCCGAAACAGATTGGCACGATTGCC
The DNA here is from genome assembly GCA_039815525.1 of Bacteroidota bacterium. Classification (GTDB taxonomy): domain Bacteria; phylum Bacteroidota; class Bacteroidia; order J057; family J057; genus JBCAWW01. The sequence continues at coordinate 3,681 of JBCBZF010000657.1, forward strand.
TTCGGCTTGATTCGTGTCCAACCACAATTGGTGGTCCTGCAATATTTCACGAAGATTCAGACCGCGTACATAAACCTCCTGTGGTTGACGAAGCTTGCCACGATTGCGCAGTTTGCGAATGCGTTGAAAACGTCGCTTTTTCTGAAAAATGGCCCGATCCCACAAAAACTGATTGTCGATGTGTACGGCTTTCAATTCCGCCTCCGCCAAAACCGCCTGATCAAACTGAACATTGTAAAAACCCGCACCATTCAAATGAGCCTTCTTGAGATTGGCCTGGGTCAAATCTGCCATTTTAAACTTCGCATCACCGAGTTTACAGCGGGAGAAGTTGGCTTTTTGTCCATCCGTAACCTCCCATGAAAGGGCGCGAAGATCACTGAGAGAAAAATCTACCTGGCTGAAATCACAGTCCGTTAAGCTAAGGCCAGAGGATTGGCTGCGGCTGAGTTTGGCACCAATCCAGAGAGATTCACTGATATTTACGTCCAGCAGAGAGGCTTTGCGAAAATCTGCTTTTGGTGC
>JBCBZF010000970.1:0-2794 GCA_039815525.1 Bacteroidota bacterium
AGCATCAGCACTGCACCGGGTAACACTGTGGAAGATGCCTTCATCTATCGCTTGAGTGCAGCCGGGGATAAATTGAATTTTTCTACCTACCTGGGAGGAACCAGTTCAGATGCTGCTTATGACATCGCCCTCAATGACAATCTTGATGTCTTTGTATGTGGTTCGACCTATTCTAATGATATGCCCACCACCGCAGGCGCCTTTCAGGATACCGGCAGCCCCATTCTGGGCAACGGTGATGGTTTTGTGGCCCGATTCAATGCTTCGGCAACTGCGCTTACGTATCTCACCTATTTGGGCGGGAGTGATGCCGATTATGCCAAATCGCTTCAGATTGATCCCAATGATGAAGCCATCATTCTGGGCGCTGCACGCTCGGCTAACTTTCCGACTGATGTCAGCTCGACTGCACATGTCGGTCAATACGACATCTTTCTGGCTCAGTTGAGCAGTGATGGAAGTTTGTTGCCAGAATCTGCCTTATACGGCGGCACCTATAATGACTATCCCCGCGCCGCCGGGGCATTGCAGTACAGCACCAATGGCCGGGTGACCATGGCCATTACCAGCCACAGCCAGGATATGCCCATGGTCGGTACAACCTATCAGACCACCAAGGTGAATGGGATCAATGATACCCCCTGGATCGCCAGCATGGTTGTCGGATCAGTCCTTTCAGTCAATTGGCTGACGGCTACTGCTGCCTGGGAAGGAGCCTATACCCAGCTCGCCTGGACGCTTGAAACGGATATACCCGTCACGCAATTGGTGGTGGAACGGAATCTGGGCGCAAATTGGGAAGAAGTGGTACAACTCCCCGGTGATCAGCGCAACTGGCAGGACCGGACCCTCAATTTATTTGAAGCTGTATGGCCGGACCAGATTGCCTATCGGCTCATCGCCGTGGATCAGAATGGTGGTCGATCCTTCAGCCAGCGCCTGGCATTGCGTTTAGAGGTGGCTGATTGGGATCTGTATCCAAATCCCGCCAGAGACCAGATTTTCCTGCGTGGTTTGCGTGAAGAAGGACGAATTGAGGTGCTGAATCCCGAAGGTAAACGGATCGTGCAGTTGCAGACTCTTGGCAAAGGTAGCCTACGCCTTTCGGTAGGCGACTGGGTGGCAGGCGTTTATCTGGTGCGCTTTATCAGCGGTAGTGGCGCCAGTAGCTTTCGCCGGATTCTGGTTCAGCCCTGATTTTTGCGAAAAGTGCTGGCAGAATTCCCTTCTGTAGCGTACCTTTTTGTATGGAAAAAGCGCCCGCTCTCCAGAGCACTCACCGCTGGATCAAAGACTTTGTGGTATCTCATCAATTGTGTCCATTTGCGGCGAAGCCGCTTCAGGATGAGCGAATTCGCCTGGTGGAGAGCCAGGCTGAAAATCCAGATGAATTGATGGAAGAAGTGCAGCAGGAAGTACACTTTCTGTTGCACAATCCCCCGGAAAAGGTAGAAACATCCGTGCTGGTACATCCTCATCTGCTGAATGATTTCCACGCCTATCTGGATTTCGTGGAATTGGCAGAGATTTGGCTGGAGGAAATTGGGTGGGAAGCAGATTGCCAATTGGCAGGCTTTCACCCCGATTATCAGTTTGCGGAGACCGAAGCAGACGATCCTGAAAACTGGACCAATCGATCTCCCTTTCCAATGATTCACCTTTTACGAGGAGAAAGTGTGGAAAAAGCGGTCGCAGGACATCCTGATATAGAGCGTGTTCCGCTGCGCAACATTGAGTTGATGAAGAGCCTGGGTAAGGAAATGCTGCGAAAAAGCTGGAAAGACTTCCATGAAAACGCATCCTGATGCAATCGATTTCCGTTAAAAGAATATAATTCCCCAGTTCCATGCGCCGATTAGATCTCAACAAAATCGTCATTTACCTCAGCCTTGCCATCACCATCAGCCTCGCTGGTGTGCATCTTCCGTTGCTTTTTGGCATGGAAGAGGGAGAAATGTTCACCACCATCGCACAGCTGTTGCTGTACAGTTGGGGACCGGCTTTGGCGGTGATGTTGATCCAACGATTCCTATACAAAGGATCGCTGGAAGTCTACGGCTGGACCAGGCGCCACCTGAGCTTTCCCTGGCTTTTTCGAGCCATGCTCTGGCCATTGGGGGTTACGGCAGGGATCATCGGCTTTGCCTTTGTGCTCGGTAACTTATTTGGCCTGCCTGGATTTGGAGAAGTAATCATGGGAGACCCAATGGGCGGCAGCGAAGCTGCTGGCTGGTTTCGGCCCTATCTGGAAGTGCTCTACACTGGCCCCATGATGCCGAACGAACTGTGGTTTGCCATTGCCATGCTGGTTGTTCTTGGACCGATACTCGGCGCAACACTCAATCTCTTCTTCAACATTGGTGAAGAAGTAGGCTGGCGGGGCTTCATGTTGGCAGAGACCAAAAAGCTAGGCTTTATGGGCGGTAATTTTATCACCGGTATTCTCTGGAGCGTCTGGGCTCTACCTCTTTTCTTCCTCTATCCACCCGAAATGGAAGGAGAGACACTTTGGTATGTAGTGGGACTGTTTGGTTACAACATCAGCATGTCTTTTCCAATGGCTTATTTGAGTCTGAAAAGCCGGAGTGTGTATCCTGCGGCCATTTTCGCCGGGGTGATGAGCAATCTCAGCGCCATTCCGTTTTTCTTCATCTGGGGAGAAGCTGAATTATTGGGGGGAGCCAAAGGTTTGGTTGCGATGTTTGCGTTGCTCTTGCTCACCTTCCTGATTCTTCGCTATGATCCCAAATTTGTGGAAGACTACCCAGAGCTGGAGTTTGTGGATGATGATGAA
>JBCBZF010001081.1:0-2443 GCA_039815525.1 Bacteroidota bacterium
CCAAACGCCTCGCCATCCTGCTGATTGTCCCCTTTTCATTCACATTAAATTGCTCGGCCCAACTTGTCTACACCAAGATTTACCAGCACGATTTGATCGGCAATGACGTCCAGTTCGACGGATTCAATCTGATCATTGCGGGCAGCAACCAGACGCGTTTCGGTTTCATGAAAACTGATACTGCCGGAACCATCATCAACGCCCTACAATACAAATATCATGACGCAGAAGCCCTGCGTTTCATTCGCCTCCATCCCAATGGTGGCTATGTGATGGGAGGTATCTCCAAAGCACCCGGTGCCTCCGTCGAGGAGACTGAGATCGTGTTGATTCGAACCAATGCCAATGGCGTCCCTCAATGGGCAAAAAGTTATCGCTTTAACAACAATCTCGGGGGGATCCTCACTGGCATGGAGATTCAAGGCAATGGCGATATCGTGATCACAGGCTATATGTATGTGCCGGGCAATACCCTGTTCGCTGGCCTGGTAGCCAATCTTGATACCGCTGGCGTGATCGACTGGCAACATTTGGTCCCGATTCAATCCAGTAGTGCCACGGGTCTGGCCCGTCCGGTTCGTGGTAATCTGGCCATTGCCAATAACGGCACCATTATCAGCGGTTGGAACAAACAAGAGACCGGGATCGGCTCTGCTGGCAAACTGATTGAATTGCACGCTTACACTGCCGCTGGATTGTTCCTGTGGGACAAAGAGTATGACGCAGATGCAATCCTTAACCTGGGCCTCACACCCGGTGATAATGGGATTGCGGCTTACATCGAGCAAGATGGAGGAGACAAAGGGTTGGCAAAGTTTGATGCCAATGGAGATTTTGAATGGGGCCGTCTGGATGCGTTTCAAAGTCCGGCGGAAATTGCAAGGGTCAAACCACGTTTGTTTAACATTCCCTTTTTACATGACAATCGCACCACTGTCTGGGTCAACAATAGTAGCCTCATTCCCCCCTCAGTGGATATCACCACCAATCGCTATGGCCTGCGGGATTTCACCATGATTGGCCGCACGGCATATATGTATGGCAATACGTTCAATGTCAATTCCAGCGCTGTGATTCCGGTTTTAACCAAATCCATCATCAGTGATACTGCTGCCAACTGCCTGGTGGCGTACGATCCGACCAACAACTATGCACTGATGACGGTGAATGTCGACAGCGCCCAACTCGGTCCGCTGCCACTTACCACCTTGGTGAGCCAGCCCATCCAGCTACAAGTTGCCATGCTGGATCAGCGGGTGCGGACCATTTGTGTGGGTGAAGGCCTGGTCTGGCCGGGAGATGTTAATTCTGATGGTGTCGCCAATGTACGAGACATTCCATTTCTGGCAAAAGCCTGGGGAGAAACCGGGCCGCCGCGGACCACGCAGTCAATTGCCTGGCAGGGATGGCCAGCCCTGGATTGGTCCAATCAGTTTTTTAATGGCGCCAATTATAAGCATGCTGACTGTAACGGTAATGGCCATGTAGGCTTCGTCGATCTGCTTGCCATTCTGGCCAACTATGGTCAAACCCACAACAAAGGCGGCAATGGGACGGAAGACGATCCGCCCTTGTTTCTGCAATTTAGCCAGGATAGTGTCGGAGTAGGGCAAATGGTTGAAGTAGATGTGATGCTGGGGAATACAGATTTGCCTGTGGACAGCATTTATGGTTTGGCTTTTTCCATCAGTTACAATCCTACGCTGATCGATTCAGGGAGCCTGGTCTTTACGCCCGTCAACTCCTGGTTGGGTACAGACAGCGTCGATCTGGTTCATCTGGAAAAGGACTTACCAGGAGATGGGATGTTTGAGATTGGCATGTCCCGTACGGATCAGGCGGAAGTCTCAGGCTATGGTATGCTGGGGAAAGTTTCCTTCATTACGGTTGACAACATCGCTGGGAAAAACGATTTGATTGCTGAAGATTTGCGGCTGGATATTCAGCCACTTACTGCCATCAAGTTTTCGGAAGACGAATTGGTCCTGCATGGCTGCCCTGATTCCATTGTGGTTACGCAGTTAGAGCTTGCCACCAGTATCGAACCTGAGGTATTATTGGAAGGCCTCAGCATTTTTCCCAATCCCAGCAAGGGACAATTCCACCTGGACGTTTCAACTCATTTTCTTCAACGCCTGCACATCAGTGACCTCTCTGGACGCATGGTTTTTCAGGCAGAAATCAATGCATCAGAATATGATCTCGAGCTCAGCCACTTGCCCAAGGGCGTCTATCTGCTAAAAGGAGAAAGCGCCCAAGGCGTGTGGACGGAGAAGCTCGTGATTCAATAAGAAATTTTGTTTCCTCCTCAGCTTTTTATTCTTCATCCTAGGTTTATTAACGTGTTGCGCCTGTCCGGTTTCGGCCAGGCGTTTTTCATTATCGGTACATCTCGTGCATGAACTTTCCGAGGGTCGCTAAATTACCATAAATTTATTGTTAA
>JBCBZF010000583.1:0-4699 GCA_039815525.1 Bacteroidota bacterium
GCTCTTAAACCACGTCTCGAATTTTTTTCCTCAGCCCGTATCTTTTTCCTCTCCATCCATTATGATGATAAAGGCCTGAAAACACAGTGCCTTTCAGCCACATCCTGTTTACCTGATCAATTTTTGCCGCAAAAGCGGCCTGGGATTCTATTATCATCATTAACCTGAAAAAGATGGCTTCAGCAAAACTGTCCAACCGACAGAAAATGATCAACATGATGTATCTCGTACTTCTGGCAATTCTTGCTCTGAACGTCAGTCCAGAAGTATTGGATGCGTTGGCTTCTTTGCATACGCAATTGACCCGCTCGGCCTCTGAGGCTGGTGGTGTCAACCTCGCCTTTGTCAATGACATGAAATACCGCATTGATGAGGAAATCAGAAATGAAGGTAAGCGGCACAATGCAGGTTTAAAGGATACCCTGGACCAGATTCATCAGGAAACCCATGACGTGATAGAACTTTTGAATCAGCACATTGCTGAAATGGATGCACTGGCAAAGTATGATGCAGAAAAAGCTGAATATATCAGCATGGACGAATCTGAGAAAAATCTGCGGTATTGGATGGGGACCGAAGAAGAAGCCAATGACCGCCGTGGAAATGGTGAAGCGCTGAAACTCAGAGACCGTCTGAATACCTATTATGGATTTCTGGAAACACATTTTGGGGCACTTTCATCGGACAGTGTCGCATGGGAAAAACCCCGCCTCGCCGATCCAATCGATCAGGAAGATCCAGGCAAACGTTGGGAACAACAGACGTTTGAAGGGCCCGTCATGGCCAACCTTGCCGTACTGGCAGCCATGAAATTGGAGATATTTCGTCATGAGCAGGAACTCCTGACCCGCGCAGAAGAGCGTATCGGAGGAAGAACTTTGGTGGGGGACAAGGTCATTGCGATCTCTGCACCTGCTGCCAAAATTGTCCCGGCCGGTTTGACTTTTCAAACCCGAATCTTTCCTGCGTTGGTTTCCAGCACGGTCCAACCACAGTTCTCCACTTCATCTGGACGAATTGAGCTGGAAAATGAAGGCAATTCCGCTTTGCTCAACATTCCTGCTTCAGGCAATGTAATTCCCAATGGAAAGTCAGAAGGCATCCAACGCTATACCGCTAACATCAAAGTGCCCAAAGCCGATGGTAGTTTTGAGGAATTGAGCATTACGGAAGAGTTTATCGTGCGGAAGCCCGCCGTTTCAGTCCGCTCTGCTGCTGTACAAAGCCTGTACTACAAATGTGGGAATGCCCTCAATGTGGATGTACCAGCCTTGGGTGATTTGTATGATCCGGTCTTGAATGCAAGCGGTGCGACTGTTCGGAAAAGTCCGCAGAATAAACGGAAACTCATCATCGAACCAAGTGGTCGCGAATCTGTGCTGGACGTACGTTCCCGCACCAATGGGCAGGTGATTCCAATTGAAAAAATCCCTTACAAAGTGATCCGGGCACCTAAGCCCACGATTGAGTTTATGGTGAATGGGCGTGCCCATAATGGTTCTGCGGCACTAAGAGGCAATGGGCGATTTGCAATAAAATTGACACCCAATGCAGATTTCAGGCGATTGATGCCCAATGATGCGAACTATGGCATTCAGCGGGTTCTCGTCAAATTAAAAAGCGGAATGACTGGCGCCCGTCTGGTCCGAACCATCAATACCGCTGGACGGGATGCAAGCGCTGCTATTAGGTTGTCGATGCCTACCGATATTCAACAAGCCCGTCCAGGCGATAAAGTGTTCATTGTGTTGGAAGGCATTTATCGGAAAAATTATCGGGGTGAAAAGATCGAAGATCGTCGCTTTGGCGAGTATGAGCGGACCATCAGTTTTGAGATCAAGCGCTAGAATCCATTAGAAATATCCGGTAGGGGCCGGGGCATGTCCTGGTCCCTACACAATATTCTGTTCCCTACAGCACACCATCTCTGCCCGAGATTGCACCATCTGTGCCGAGCCGCTGATGAATTTCCTGCCGCATCTGCATCAGGCGCATATTGAGTGTGAGAAGACGATCCAGTTCGGCATCGTCTTTTTGTTCTTCCGCTGCTTTGAGCTTTTCTCTGCATTCTTTCAACAGGCGCTCAACCTTTTTGCTTTTGTAATGGAAAATGGGGCCTACAACAGTTTTTCGCATATTTTCATCCAATTCCAGGACAAAAGCGCCATGTTTTTTCCAATTGGGACTAATCTCATGACGGGGAAGAAGCAGGTCCGAAACAAGTTTGCGGAAATCATCCCGCTCATGACTCAAATAGCGTTGGATATCCACCTGTCCTTTTAGGTCATACTCTTCAAAAATCGCCAGTTTGAGCTGCTCATTGGTTTGATTTTCAAAAACCAATCCCTCCAATTCGACCATGAAAAAATCTGTCAAGGGGATTTCTTCTTCCTCAACCGCTTCACCTTCTGGCGTTTCGAGCGGAACATCTTCCATGGTGAACCCCTGGTCATGGTGGTTGACAAGCACCCGCAAAATTTCTTTTTCCTGGGTGGCGAGTTCTAGTTGTTCAAAGCTTTTGAGCTCTTTGACCTCGGCGGGCTCGCCTGGTTTACGTTGTTGTTCGCGGCGGCGCTCACGGGCCTCCAGTTTATTGCGGACTTGTAATGCCTGTTCCACAGCATGTGTCATCAGCCCTTCAGTGATGTCCACCAGCTGTGCGACATGTTTGACATACATTTGCCGCTGCACCCGGTCGCCTACATTGGCCAGCGTCTCGGCCAGACCTTTCACCAAATCTGCCTGCGCCTGGGGATCATTTTTGTCTTTCCCCTGCATCATCACCCTCATCTTAAACTCGATGAAACTGAGTGCGTCATTGGCAACATAATCCAGAAAGGCCTGCGATCCCTTTTCTGTAACATAAGAGTCCGGGTCGTGCTTATCTGGCAAGACAATCACTTTCGGTGCCATGCCTTCCTTGAGCAAGAGATCCATGCCCCGCAAAGCCGCTTTGATCCCGGCATTGTCCCCATCGTAGATCATCAGGACATTTTGGGTAAAACGCCGGATGAGGCGAATCTGCTCAGTGGTCAAGGCGGTTCCGGAAGAGGCCACCACATGTTTGATACCATTCTGATGTAGCACAATGGTATCCATATAGCCTTCCGTCAGAATACACTGATCCTGATCCCGGATGTGCTTTTTGGCCTGATAGAGACCGTAAAGAATCTGACTCTTATGGTAGATCGGTGATTCGGGCGAATTGATGTACTTCCCGACATCTTTGCGGTTGCCAAGGATACGCCCGCCAAAACCGACGATCTTGCCCAGGGGGTTGGTGATGGGAAACATCACCCGGCCCCGGAATCGATCCAGCAGTTTGCCCGTTTTCTGCGAACGGCTGACCAGACCCAGTTCCAGCAGATATTCGTCTTTGTACTGTTTTGCTAAAGCTTCCTGCGCAAAAGCTTCCCAGGCATCAGGCGAATAGCCCAGCTGAAATTCTTCAATTGTGCTTTGCAGAATGCCTCTTTCCTTGAAATAACTGAGACCAATCTTTTTTCCCTCTTCAGACTTCAACAACTGATCCTGAAAAAAACGCCCGGCAAATTCATTGACGATAAAAAGACTTTGGCGTTTGTCTTTGGCTTCCAACTGCTCCTGCGTCTCTTCCTCCTCTTCGATGGTGATGCCATATTTCTTGGCGGCATGTTTGAGGGCTTCCACATAGGTGTAGCCCTCTACCTCCATCAGAAAGTTAATCGCATCGCCTCCTTTGCCGGAAGCCCCAAAGTCTTTATAAATCCCTTTAACCGGGTTGACGGCAAAGGAGGGGGTTTTTTCATTGGAAAAAGGAGAGAGTGCCCAGAGGTTTGCGCCCTTTTTTTTCAAAGGCACATAATCCGAGACAATGTCCACAATGTCCACTGCATTGTAGATTTGATCGACGATATGTTGGGGGATGCGGGCCAAGCTCAGGCAGGTTTTTTTACTTCTCTTTGATGCTATATCAAACCTGAAGTGTTAGGTGAATCTCGTAGGGGTGTTTTGCAAAACGCCCCTACCAAACCGTCATTTCAGGAAAATAGAGAACATGTATTTTTGGTCGAATTGGTTCTACAAATTAAACTAAAACTGTGGTCTGCTCCCAGCCTTTTTCTTCATGTATGATCCTCCAAGCTACCGCCTCTTTTTCCGGTACTGTTTCACTTTCTTCAACAAAGTGTTAAAATCTTCATGGTGCATCATCAACTCATTGATCAGGATTGGTGCTTCTCCATCAAATTCCAGCTTCAGCGTTCTGTAGGAATCTTATTTAGGACTGGGACTCAACCATCTCAGGAAACTCATCAAACCCTGAAATGCAGCTATTTTTCCGTTTTCTTTACGCAAATTGACCAGACGATGTAAATCTCTTTTCCGCTTCACACATCCCAGCCAATTACCCTTAATAAGCGTTTCTGCTTCTATGCGAACGCCTCCCCATAAATACAGCGCGATAATCGATGGAGAGAGGAAGATGATCAAGATGATATAGGCGGCAATCGGTGTTCCATTCTTAATTCGCAGTAGGACAGGCGATCCCATGACTAAGCCAGACAGGAACAGTAACCAGACAGGAACAGTAACACAATGGGTGAGAAGTCGGTACGTGTTTTCATGATGTTACTTTTGCCTGCAAATTACCGCTTGCGATAAGCAAGATACATGTAGTTGATTTTTTTGAAAAATCTCCCCCTCCCACGCAAGCTTATAC
>JBCBZF010000484.1:0-5340 GCA_039815525.1 Bacteroidota bacterium
CACGCACTAAAATGACTTCCTCTTAAAAGAGTGCGTCATCCTACTCAATCTCCTCAAAAAAGCCGGTTTTTAGGTTTTTCTGCACATTTGACCAATGAAAGGGTCGCCCATTCATAGAGACATACACACCGGGAGGCAGTGTTTGGGCAAAGGCCAGCGCACTGCCAAGATTGAAAAATCCGTCTGAGCTTCCGAAACGGTAAGGAACCATGGCGCCAGTTAGGACGATGGTTTTGTCTTTAATTGTACCTGCTAGCTTCTTCGCAGTTGTAACCATGGTGTCAGTTCCATGGGTTATCACAATTTTGTTTTCTGCGCAATGCTGACAGTTGTAGACAATCAATTCACGGTCCTCATCGGTCATATCAAGACTGTCCATCATCATGAGGGTGCGCAGATTGACATCCAATGTACATCGCCCCAGGCGGATCATTTCAGGAAGCTGCGTATCTTCAAAGAACAAATCTCCACTGATGTAGTCGTAGTTCTTGTCAAAGGTTCCACCCGTTACAAAAATCCGGATGCTTTCCTCTTGTACTTTTTGCTTGTCTGACCCTTTTTGCATGCTTTTCACATTCTCAGATGCGCAAAGTACAACAATCCAATTTCATTCTACAAGCTAAGGCCAGGCCAGAACTCAAGCCAATTGGACAATCAAACTATTTTTGACCAGAGCAACTTCAGTTTCATGACTGGCATCCGCAATTGATATGCCAGAAACCATCCAGATCGAAGCGACCAAACACAATACAGCGATACAGAATTTCATTTGCCAGGGATTAGGAGATACTCTTTTTGATTCTTTCTTACACGGTCTTCAAGGAGCAAAGGCCGAGAGCGATTCATGTTTGTTTTTATGAGAAAATGTCTCTCTTTTCACCTTGAATACATCCTCAAATTAGGTGTTTAGGTACTTCTAAAAAGATGACTTCCGATTAACGGTTCCAAAATGTCGTTGAGTGGCGAAAAGACTCCGGCAAATGGTTAAGAGCAAAAACACACTTTCCTGATTTCCATTAATCTGAAAAAGCAATCATCCGAAAGAATGAAAGGAATAATGCTCTTTTTTCACCTCCCCCAGATGAGACAAAGCAAAGAGGGCACACTTTATCGCCATTCATTACGGATAAAAGGATATGTACATCTGGATTTCCAAGTGAGACGTGAGAGCGGTGGAATTACTTCAAGGTATTCATCCTTTCGATCAACCGAAATTGTCTGCTGACGCAGACATCCAAAGAGGTAATTTGGACAGGATCATTCTGCCAAGTGAAAATTCAGGGAAAAGTTTGCGTAATGGTGTGCTACGCCCGCCCGTGCACCAACCAGTAATGCCGCGGATAGAGGGGTATTAACTTTTACAAATGAAGTCAGTGAATAGCCGTAACGAAGACTGATGCTCCATTGCTCAGAAAAACGGTAGGCAGCGCCAGCGGTAATGCGGAAATCAGTACGGTTAAGAGAGGCAGTCACATCATCATTAAAATCCTTTGCGCTCAACAGAATCCCAATAACCGGACCAGCCACAACCTGAATTCTTTGGACACCATCGTCGAGACTGATGGGGATACTGGCCTGAATCAACAAAGGAATGCTGATATGATTGGTGGAAAGGATCAGTTGTTGACGGGTCGCACTGCCCAATTGCTCAAAAAGGATCTCCGGACGGATATGAAGATTTTTTTGTAGTTCATAGGTAACAAAGCCCCCCACACTGAACCCAGCCCGGTTAAAGCCTCCTACTCCATCGCCATCCACCTGACTGGCGTTGAATCCCAGCTGTAAGCCACCGCCTACATTCTGGCTCCAAAGACTAATCGTAGCAAAAAGGAAACAGGATAGAAGCAGAATCTTTTTCATAGGTATGCGACTTTGAAGCAAGTTAAGCGTTTTCAATGAGAAGAAAGATGGCAAAAAAGAGGAACTGGATCACGTATAATGGACCAGCAATCTGATTTCGAATATTCATCTTTAGCGCATAAAAGCCATAGACAAACACATAAGAAATGACCCACCAGGCAATATAGTTCTGCAGGGGAATGCTGCCACCGTCCCAAATCCAAAAGTCATAGCGAATGGCCATGGGTTCGATCATGATGTCCATTAATACCATCAGTGTTGCCCCAATGGCAGGCCCAAGTAAGGGGTGTTTCAAGACCGAATTGGCAATTACGCCTCCCATATAGGTCAGCATCAGCCAATTCAGGCCAATCATGGGCGGGACAGATGAGACCTTGGGTCCAAGTGAATTGCCATAGGCATAGTTCCCAAAAATCAGACCGGTGCGGACCCCCAGCACTTCGATGAGGTATCCCATCCAAAAAACTGCCAAACAAAAGACACCAAAGGTGAAGTTCCACTTGCGATGGAAGAAAGTCAGGCATGCGGTAGACAGCAGTAGATTGAGTGGCACCAATTGTTGAAAAAGCAAGCGCGTTTCTTCCAGATGCAAGCCAATTACACCTACCTGATGCCAAATGACCAGAAAAATTATGACTGCGATACGTGTACGTTTCGACCTTTCCATTGACTGTTTCCAGAGAGACGTTGATAAATGGAGCGAAAGCCAATCAGGAGAAGGCTTGCCATTTGAAACGGATGCAAGATAAGATTTCTGACGATAGATTGGCGGGCCAGTGCGCTGATTGCGATACGAATCCCTGCCAGCAGGCCAAAAGCGGTCATCAATTGCCAATTGACTCCATAAACGATGAGCCATCCCCAGCCAAATACTGTCAGAAACAGATAGAGCAATAAACCAGGGATCGAGTTCCCAAAACCGGACAATAGATTTTTGCTGAAGCCTTCTACACCCGTTTGCCAGCTGCCATACATCCGACAACGAATCCAGCCATTCCCCAATAAAGTCATCCCTTTCAGATTAAGGCTTTTGACCAACTGCATGATCCGAATATCTTCTACAATAATATGCTTCACCCTTTCGTGAAAGCGGAATTGTCGGTAGGCGGTTCCATCAAAGAGCATGAATTGACCATTTGCAGCAGCCATTGAAGGGAATGGAAGATGATAAATCCAGCTCAGCGGCAAAAGGGACAGCAATAAATGGTGCATTATTGGTACCACGATTTGCTCCCCCTGGCTGTGCATGATCTGATCAGGAAACAGAGACAGCAGGCTCAGGTTCTTTTCGCTCAACCATGCACTGGTATGGGCCAGAATCTCCGGCTTGAGTTCTGCAATGTCTGCGTCCAAAAACAAAAACTGGTCCCCTTCCGCCACTTCAGCCAATTGGTGGCAGGCCCAGTTTTTCCCCAGCCATCCTTCTGGCAGTTCTTTTCCATTGAGATAACTCAATAGTGGCCATTCCATGGCTTTTTCACGAAGGATTTCCTCCGTCTCGTCTTCGGAATGATCGTTGAGAACAATGATTTCGAAAGGTGTCGGAGAGAGTTGTTCCAATTGGGCGAAAAGCTGCGGCAGATTGTGGGCTTCATTCCGGGCCGGGATCAGGATGGAGACCCTTCCCGCCTTGCGGGCATTGACATGGCTGCCTAAGCGTGGATTGCTCAGGACGTTGAGTGCGGCTACACCGAAGCGCAGTGCGAGAAATCCCAGAACCAACCAGGCAATTATCATCAGAGATCGAGGAAATTTTGCAGAATCTTTTCCCCGACAGAACCACTCTTTTCCGGATGGAATTGGGTAGCATAGAAATTGTCTTTATGAAGAGCAGCACTAAAATCCTGTCCATAGTGCGCAGTAGCAATGGTGTGGGGCCCTTGCTCAACGAAGTAGCTATGAACAAAATATACGTATGCTTCTTTCGGCAATTCCTGCATCAGGGGTGTTTGAAGATGTTCCAGTAGGTTCCAACCCATGTGCGGGACCTTTTGTTTGTCAGATGGGAAAAGCAATACATCGTGTTCAAAAACACCCAGACAGGGTGTATCACCTTCAGCTGACCAGCGGCACATCAGTTGCATCCCCAGACAAATCCCCAGTACGGGTTGTTTCAGGTCTTTGATCAATTGATCTAATCCTCTTTCCTTTAGATAGGCCATGGTAGACGCAGCCTCTCCTACTCCAGGAAAAATGACTTTGTCAGCAGCCCGAATCTGCTCCGGATCATCGGTCAGCTTTCCCGCTACATTCAGCCTTTGCAACGCATGTAAGACCGATCTTACATTTCCGGCATTGTATTTGACAACAACAAGATTCATACTTTTCCCGTTTAATAAAGAATAAACAAACACACGAGAGCTGTACTTCTTAATCACGTACAAATAAACAAACCCAGCTTATAAAAACTCTCGGTATGAACTTTTCCCGCGCCCAGACTTATATCATTCGACGCCTGGAAACGGAATTGTCCCCCCTTCTTAGCTATCACGGTCCCCACCATACCCGTGATGTCTGCCACGCAGTCCGCGAAATTGCGGCTGGCGAAGGCGTTTCAGGCAAAGATTTGATGCTCCTGGAAACAGCTGCCCTCTATCACGATGCAGGATTTCTGATTACCTATCAGGATCATGAAAAAGCAGGCTGCAAAATCGTCCGTGAACAGCTTTGCCAGTTTGGCTATTCAGATCACGATATCGAACAAATCTGTGGGATGATTATGGCCACCAAAATCCCACAAAGTCCCAAAACGCATTTGGAAGAAATCATTTGCGATGCCGATTTGTATTATCTGGGCACCCAGGATTTTTACCCAATTGGCAGCACGCTTTATCAGGAGTTCAAGGCTTATGGGATTATCAATGATGAACTGGAATGGAACCAGCTACAGTTGAAATTTCTTTCCGCCCACCGCTATTTCACCAAAACAGCTCGCAAACACCGCAACAAACGCAAGGTGAGACATCTCGAAGAAGTAAAAGAACTGGTTGAAAGCGCGGCCTGATCAAAGTACTCCTTTGGTACTGGGTAGCTGATCATTTCCAGGGATCTGGCTCACTGCCAGTCGAATGGCCCGGGCCACACCTTTGAAAATTGCTTCTATGATGTGATGTGCATTCCGACCGGAAAACACGATGTGCATGGTGCAGCCAGCCTGTTCGCAGAAAGACCAAAAGAAATGTTCTACCATTTCCACTGGCATTTCTCCGACTTTTTCTCTCTGAATCTTACCTTCCCAATTGAGCCAGGCCCGACCTGAAAAATCCAAGGCGACTTCGGCACGAGCTTCGTCCATGACCAGGGTAAAACAGCCGTAGCGTTCAATTCCCCGTTTGTCGCCCAGTGCCTGCTTGATGGCCTGTCCCAAAGCGATGCCGGCATCTTCGATGCTGTGATGCGGATCAATATGCAGATCCCCTTTCACATGCACGGAAAGGTCCATCTGGCTATGACGCCCCAATTGGTCCAGCATGTGATCAA
>JBCBZF010000551.1:0-4907 GCA_039815525.1 Bacteroidota bacterium
AAGAGGAATCACCAGATATTCCGTTTCGCCTTTGTTCTCGTATTTGCGTTGTACCAGTCCAAAATGATAGCTGTATTGGTCGCTATAATATTCATTGAAATTTTTGTCAACGATGTACCAGGTAAAGAGGCGAAAACTCTTATCAGCGGGTTCAAGTATGGAGATGCTTTTCAGGGAGTCAAAAGGATAAGTGAAACTCTCCGGTCGCTTGAGGGTCTCAAATAAAATTTTCGCGAATTCCCGGTTTTTCTCTCGCTTAACAGTCAGAGAATCATGAAACAAGATATCCTGGGCCAATGCCTGCAATTTTGCCTCGACCGCGGGCAGACTTTGTTGTGCCATCAGGGGAAGGCTGAAACAGAATAGACCAAGTGCTATGGTCCTGAAAAAGCTGGAAGTCATCGTTTTGAAAGAGATTTGATTATGGGGACAAATATGCTGCTTGCGCACAAATTCCGACTATTTTAAGATGCGACACAAACGTACTTTGCTGCATTTCTTAACGATAGAATGCATGATCCCTTAATAGATACACATTCATCCTCCATTTTTCCAACGCATTTGCCGCAGGATTATTGGGACGAATTTGTGCCTGACTTTCAGGAATGCGCCAAGGAAGCGTCGTTTGTACGATTGCGCTGATGGGCCAATATCATATCCGACCCCTTTTCTCCTATCATGATTACAGGCGCATTTGTGTTGCCGGTAATGATAGATGGCATAATGGATGCGTCGATGACTCTTAACCCCTGGATACCACGAACCCGAAGTTGATCATCGACCACTGCCATTGGATCATGTCCCATTTTACAGGTCCCAACGGGATGATAGCAGGTTTCCACATTGTGATTTAGATGCTCGTTGAGATCTGCATCTGTCTCGTATTTTTCCGGAAAATAGATTTCTGGTTTGAGCGCCCGGAATGCGTCTGACTGCATCAATTGGATGGCAATACGCATACCTCGCAACATGGTCTGACGATCTGCTTCATCTGAGAAGTAACGGGGATCGATCAATGGAGCTTGCAATGGGTCCGGTGAAGCCAGGCTCAGTGTGCCCACGCTTTTGGGTCGCACCAGGGTCGGAAGGATCGAAAAGCCATTTTCAGTCTTTGGCAGAGCGGCATAATCATGCATATCTGTCCCATGTGCAGGGGCAAAGTGCAGCTGCATGTCTGGTCGATCCAGACCCGGCTGCGTTTTCAGGAATGAGTTTGCTTCCAGCGGACTGACGGTGAATGGCCCCTTCCGTTTAAGAAAGTAAGTAAGAAGGTTGCCAATGGTTTCCTGCGTATTCAGAGAAGACGGATGTTGCACCCGGCAGCACATGCCGCAGATCAAATGATCCTGAAGGTTTTGTCCCACGCCAGGTAAATCATGCAGAACCTCGATGCCTACCTCTTGTAAATGCTCCGCTGGCCCGATACCAGATACCATCAACAACTGCGGAGAGTGGAATGCACCAGCGGAGAGGATCACTTCCCGTTGACAGAATGCTTGTTGGACCCGTCCTTTACGCTGAAAAGCCACGCCGACCGCTTGTCCGTCGCGCACGACGATTCGCCTTACCTGTGCATGTGTGATCACCCGAAGATTGGGGCGGCGCATGGCATCACGCAAAAAACCTGCGGCGGTGCTCCAACGCCTGCCTTCCCGGATGGTGAATTGGAAGCGACCTGCACCTTCCTGCTGTTGTCCATTGAAATCGCCGGTTAGTGCATATCCCAATTCCTGGTGTGCCTGAATGAAGGCATCGCCCATCGGTGTCCGGTAATGTTTCGCATGGGTAACATTCAAAGGACCTCCCTGCCCGTGAAATGTATCCTCAAACTGCTCATTGTGCTCAGATTTGATGAAGTAGGGGAGGATGGATTCATAATCCCAGCCCTCATTGCCCAAATTCGCCCATTCATCGTAATCCAACGCATTGCCTCTGATATAGGCCATACAATTGGTTGAGGATGAACCACCCAGCGTTTTACCTCTTGGCTGGAACATATGTCGGTTGGCCAACTCTTCCTGTGGCACTGTATGCAACGCCCAATCTACTTTAGAGCGAAACAACTTGGTGTAGGCGGCAGGAATATGGATGTTGAGATGATTGTCTTTTCCACCTGCTTCGAGGAGAAGCACTTGGTTGTTGGGGTCCTCTGATAAACGATTGGCCAAAACACAGCCAGCAGAGCCAGCCCCAATAATGATAAAATCGTAGCGTTTCATTCGCGCAGCATAGTAATCTTCACTCCCATAAATAAGTTACACATTCCCAGTAGAACTTCCATGTATCCACTGATTTTTACCTTAATTGTGATATGGCAAAAATTGTTTTGAGCCGTAAGGGGGTTGATTCAAGCGCAGGTGGTAAGCCCAGTCCGTGGATTGATGGAATGCCATTGAGTTTGCCAATTCCACAAAATGGCAGCGGAATCCGATATCGCAATATCCATACGCCTCTTGGCATTCGCGCCAATACCCTGATGCGCCATCTGGGGTTTCGGTGCCCCGGTGAAGCCCATCTAGATCCGGATCTGACATGGGGCAGTCTGGCGGAGAGGCCATCAGGCTGGCGACCTTCATTTGGGCAAAGAGGGGCGGCTTTGAGTCATTTGATGCATCACAATATTGGGCCAGGGGATTTGTTCCTGTTTTTTGGCTGGTTTCGGGAGGTGGTGAAAAAAGGGCGCCAATGGCACTATCTACCCAAAGTTGAAGATGTTCACCTGGTATATGCCTATCTGGAGGTCGGTGAGGTCATTGATTTGACCAGGGAGTCAGCACCTGTTTGGGCTGCTTTGCATCCACATGCGGTGTTTCAGGATATGTGGCAACAAGGTGGCAATGTCTTATTTGTCGCAGTCAAGGAATCGCAATGGTTACCCGGATGGCCGGGAGCTGGTTATTTTTCCCCAAGCCCACTCATACTGACCGATTTGTCGGCAGAGCGAGTTACTCGTTCGCAATGGGCTTTACCAGATTGTTTTTTCAAAGGAGAAAATTGCCGGCTAAGTTATCATGAAAAGCGTATTGGCAAGCCACATCCAACACGAAAAGGAATGAGACAATTACGTTCTGTCGCCCGTGGACAGGAATTTGTGATAGAAGCAGACAAACAGCTTATGAATTGGTGGTGCCATCACCTCCGCGCAAACCTCCCAAGTGAAAAACCTGGGCCAGAAGCATCATGAATAGACAACCAATGGGATTGTACCACAGAAAGCCAAAGTCCAGCCATTCGAATGTCTCTGGAAATGAAATCGGCAGGCGATACATGGCAATGACCAGTATCTCTGTGAGGATTCCAGCTAGAAAAACCGCATGTCCACCAATGTGTTTCATGAAAAAGGCGACCATGAACAAACCCAATATCACCGGATAGAAAAGTGAGCCCAGAAGGTTTACAGCCTGGATGAGATTGCCCAACTCACTGGCAAAGAGTGCCACAAAGATGGCCAGTATGCCCCAGGCCAGCGTAATGATCCGTGAAGCCATCAAATACTGAGCCTCTGACCCATCTGGATCGATGAGCCGTTTGTAAATGTCAACCACCGTGGTGGTGGCCAGGGCGTTTAGCTCCGCTGAAGTTGAGGACATGGCAGCGGAGAGGATCACCGCAACCAATAAACCCACTAAACCAATCGGCAGGTAGTTGACGACAAAAGTGAGGAAAATTTTATCCTTGTCATTCAGGTCTGCATCTGGATTATTGGCTTCAATGAGTTCAAAAGCTTCTTTACGCACCTTGCGACTGTCGCTTTCAAGCGCGTTGAGCCTTTCCTGCTCGGCCAACTTTGCCTTTCCTTCAGCTGCCAGCATCGTATAAATTGCCCCTTTTTTTGCTTCGGCTAACTGATCCCACTGTTGTTGCAGACTTTGATATTGTCCGCTTAACTGTGCATTCTCCAGTACTTTCTGTTCCTCCTGCTCATTAAAAGACAGTGGCGCGGGCTGGAATTGATAAAAGACAAACATCATGGCCCCCAAAAACAGAATCAAAAACTGCATGGGTATTTTGATCATGCCATTAAAGAGCAAGCCGATCCGGCTTTCAGCAATGCTTTTTCCACCCAGATAACGCTGTACCTGAGATTGATCGGTGCCAAAATAGGACAAGAATAAAAATGTTCCGCCCAGAATACCCGACCAGACATTGTAGCGATCTTTGGGGTCAAAGTCGGTGGTAATCACGTTGAATTTCCCCATCTTCCCGGCTACCTCCATCGCTTCACCAAAGGAGATCGGCATATTGACCACCATGAGGACACCCGCGATCACCATCCCCATCAGGATGACGCCCATTTGCTGTTTTTGCGTGATGGAAACCGCTTTTGTCCCACCTGAAACAGTATATAAAATGACCACTGCGCCCACTACGATACAGGTTTGGGCGACGTCCCATCCCAGTAGGAGGGACATGATGATGGCAGGTGCGTAAATGGTCATGCCGCAGGCAATTCCACGTGAAATCAGGAAGACGATTGCACCAAGGGTTCGGGTTTTGAGGTCGAAACGTTTTTCCAGGTACTCATATGCGGTGTAGACATTGAGTTTGTGGAAAATGGGAATGATAAACACCGCAATGATGACTACGGCTATAGGCATACCAAAGTAAAACTGCACGAAGCGCATGCCATCATCGAAAGCCTGTCCCGGCGTTGACAAAAATGTGATGGCGCTAGCCTGGGTGGCCATAATGGACAAGCCAATGGTCCACCATTTCATGTCTTTGTCTGAGAGCAAATACGCTTTCAGATCCTGAGCGCCCCGACTGCGCCATATACCATAGCCGACAATCCCACCGATGGTGAGAAGCATGACTGTCCAATCGATCCAACTCATGCGTAGGCCTGGCTAAAGAGATAAAACAAGCCGATCAGGACCACCAATTCTACCAGAATGATGATGTATAAT
>JBCBZF010001169.1:0-2098 GCA_039815525.1 Bacteroidota bacterium
CCGACGCCTCTTTGGTCAATGTCAGGGGTATTGTCTCCACCGCCCGCGTCCACCGCCGGACTGTTAGAGGGAATGCGATAGCTTAGGGTAGGACCACCATAATTTCCCAGCGGATCGAGTAATGGATCCACATTGGATTGATCGCCTGTCGCTGTGGATAGGGATATATCAGCAATATCTCTGATTAGATTATATCCTTCAGAAGTAAGGGACCCAAATGCATCTGGTCCTTCTGGTGCATCATTGTTGGCCAAAATGACATTGGAAACAATTGCGCTATCACCGTTGTACAATCCACCTCCTTTGTTAGGAGCCCGGTTGTCAGCAATGGTACAGTGAAGCAACTGTAAGTATGCAGGTGCATCGATGATACGATTGTCAATCGCACCGCCATCAAGGAGGGTGGCACGATTACCAGAGAAAGTACAATTGACAAAACGAGCGCGTGCAGTATCCCCCTGGCCATAGTTGGCAATTGCCCCACCGCTTACAGCCCGATTGCTTCGGAAGGTGCTGTTTTCGACGTATAAGCTGCCTTTATTTCGAATCGCTCCGCCACCAAAGTTGGTGGGTTGTGCGGCACGAAAGCTCAGATTATTCATAAATACCTCGGCCTGATTGAGTATATCCATGATTCGAATAGCATCGTTGCCATTGAGTTGAACGGTCGCATTGGGATTGCCAAAAATGCTGAGATTCTTATCAATGTTGATGGTCTCGTCAAGGTAGATAGGGCCTTGGATCTGGTCCAGGTAAATGCTGTCGTCCGGGCATGCCAAGCGGACTACCTGGGGAAAACTTCCCCGTCCGCGATTGTTGGTATTGCTGACGAGGAGATCAAGGGAAGGGTCAAATTCTACGGCGCCGATGTCCGCCGTTCCAATCCTGGCTGCACCTCTTTGATCAAGCATAGGCGCATTTAAGTCATCTGCCCCATCTACCGCCGGGCTGATACAAGATAAGGCATGTGTCGGCAGAGAACCACCGTTATTACCCAGACTGGCAATCCGACCATCCTGATTGATGATGTCATGGGCAAGGGGCCCACCAGGGTTTCCCATTTGATCGCGAAAGTCTATGCCTGTATCATCATCGATCAAATTGTGGTCCAGAGAGACAAATTGCCCATTTATATTGGGGTAAATGCCGGAATTGTCACTCATGAGTGTGTTTTGCAAACGCAAGACGGAAAATCGAAAATTTTCAATCCCACCGGCATCTTCTGCACTGTTTTCCGCAAACGTACAATTGGTACAACGGAAACTAACCTGCACACCCTCGTCCCCGATCATAAACACGGCTCCGCCTGTCAGGGTAGCGGAATTGTTTGAGAAGGTACAATTAATGGCTTCTGCCCGGGCGCTTCCCTCACGACCTTCCATGTAAATTGCACCGCCAGCCAGTGGTGTCGTCCCGACGATGACAGAATCGGGTGGGGTAGCGGTGTTTTCGACAAAACTGCAATGATCCAGAAAGAGACGACTGTTGCTGCCCGTTTGTCCCAGACCAATCGCTCCCCCATACTGACTTTCATGACCTTGAATGAGGCAATTTTCCAAACTAAGATGTCCAAGACAAAAAATTGCAGCCCCAGTTTTGGCCAATGGTATCGAATATGTGTTCCCATCAATGAGCGCCAGTGATCGAATCAAAATGGTATCATTTTCCTCAACGAAGAACAGGCGGGTTTCCTGCTTACCACTAATGGACAGTACATCGGCACCGGGCCCTAGAATGCTGAGGTTTTTATTCAAGACAATTTGGGAATCCAAAAAGATGATCCCGCTGACGGCAAATTCGATGGTGTCTCCTGAGGTGGCCTGGGAAATACTTTCCCTCAAGCTGCCCGTCCCGGCGTTCCCATTGGTCTGTACTGTAAAAATGGTGGCTTGGCCAATTGAACAAATGAATATGACACAAAGTGTGAGGAGCGAATGGAAACAGTCGCGCATGGTTTTGGTTTTGGTTTGGTTTCGAATATACTATACGCAAACGAAAGTGGATTGGTCATTTTTCTTCTCCCCAAACCACTGACGTTGAGAGTAATGCCTTTGAAGTGCGGCCTGATAGTCGCTGCGCTCATCGCCAAAGATGCTTC
>JBCBZF010001042.1:0-2580 GCA_039815525.1 Bacteroidota bacterium
ATAACAAGTTCATCTCAGCGGTTTTCGCTGAGGTACCCCTGTTTTCATAGGTGTCGAAAAGCTAATCGAAAACATTGCCAGCTACATAGATCATGAAGGGGTACAGATGATCATCATGGGCTCCAATGGCGCCAGTGGATGGCAGGAGACATTCTTTGGATCCAATGCCCAGAAAGTGATCCGATTTGCCCATTGCCCGGTTTTGGTGATCAAACATGCGATTACGAAACATCCGGTCAGCTTTCGCAACATCGTCTTTGCCTCTGATTTTGAGGATCAGGCCATAGACGCCTTTGATCGTCTGGTCGAATTTGGGCGACATTTTGGTTCTCGCATCCATCTCCTGCATGTGGCCAGCTATCCCGAATTCGACGTCTCAGAGGAGGCATTGATGCGCATGGATCGCTTTGTAGAGCGTTGTCGTTTGCCCGTCTTCAAACATGGCCGGGGCGACATCAACATTGAAAAAGGCATCGAGCATTTTGCCATCGACAACAAAGCTGATCTCGTCGCGGTGGCGCATTACGGCCACCAGCCTTTTGAGCGCATGTTCAATGGCAGTGTCTCCGAAAGCCTGGTCAATCATCTGGAACTACCGGTTTTGGTTCTGAATACTGAAGAAAATGTCCCCAACTGGCAAGAATTCGTCGATCCAAACGCCGCTGGCATTTGGGCGATGTAGTATGTAGTCATAATCGTTATTCGTTGTTCATTGGGCTGCGTGGGAGCGCAGCCCTTCTTTTTCATCACTGGATTATTCCAGCCTAAAATCGGGTTGACCTCGTAGGGGCATTTGGCAAAACGCCTTTACGAAAACACCATGTTCGTGAAATGAGGGACGTTTTGGGGTCATCCCCAAAAAGCCTCCAAGCTGAACATGAAAACTGGACAGACCCCTAGAAATAATTTATCCCAACCACTTAGGAGAAGCAGTTGGGATAAACTGTGGTGAGATTTCTGTATCTACGAAATCTCAATTTCAACCTGCCCACGTAGCAGATCCTCAAAGCTTTCCCGCTCACGAATCAAATGGGCCTTCCCATTGAGGACCATGACCTCAGCCGGACGGTAGCGGGAGTTATAGTTGGAACTCATAGAGTAGCCATAAGCACCCGCATTGCGGAGACAGAGAATATCGCCTTCGCGGACTTCGTTCAATTTGCGGTCCGAACCGAAGGTATCCGTTTCACAGATGTAGCCCACGATCGAATAAATTCGCTTGGTACCAGATGGATTGGAAAGGTTGAAAATCTCGTGATGGCCCCCATACATCATCGGACGGATGAAGTGGTTGAGACCAGAATCTACCCCCACGAAGACTGTCGAAGGCGTTGGTTTGATCACATTGGCCCGCATCATGAAATAGCCGGATTCGCTGACCATGTATTTACCTGGTTCAAACCAGATTTCCAGTTGGCGGCCGTAGGCCTGGGTAAAGGCCTGATACGACTCACGCAGTTTTTCACCAATCTCAAACAGATCCGTTACCACATCGCCTGGCTTATAGGCCACTTTGAAGCCACTGCCAAAATCGATGAATTGCAGATCTTTAAACTCGTGTGCGAGGTCAAACATGATCTCTGCACTCTGGATATACGAACGGGCATCCAGGATATCTGAGCCGGTGTGTACATGCAAACCAATCACATCAATACTGTGGGCCTGAATGATCCGGTGTACATGACGACGCTGATAAACCGAAATACCAAACTTGGAGTCGATGTGTCCGACCTGAATTTTGGCATTGCCGCCGGCAAAGATGTGGGGATTAAAGCGAATGGCGCAGGGCACGCTGCTGCCATACTCATTGCCAAACTGCTCCAGGATAGAGATATTGTCAATGTTGATCATCACCCCCAGCTTAACGGCTGCTTTGATCTCTTCAAAGGAGACGCAGTTGGGGGTAAAGATGATTTCTTCAGGAGAAAAACCCGCCTTTAATCCCAGACGAACTTCCTGCATAGAGACCGTATCCAGTCCCGCTCCCAACTGTTTAAAGAGCTTCAGCACACTGAGATTGGACAATGCCTTGACGGGATATTTCACCCTGCAGGGCAATCCCTGAAATGCCTCCATCATCATCCGATATTTGTAGCGGATCATGTCGGCATCATAAATGAACAGAGGGGAACCAAATTCTTCGCACATGTCAAGAACATTGATTCCCTGAAGCTGGTACGCATCATCGACCAGCACGAGCTCAGGTGTCTGAACGGAAGTCTCCATTGTGAGATTGTGAGTGAATCAAGTAAAGATTATAAATATCGGTTCAGCCAGGTATCTTTCATCGCCACTTCCCATTTGTTCAGGTCGTCGCTCTGGCTGAGTGAATGATCAAATACAATGCTATTGGCGGTCAGATCTCCAGCGGAAACTTTCTCTTTTACCTGCCGGAAATCAACCAATTCTACCGCGCCTTCTTTGTTTCGATAAAACACCTGGCTGGCATCTACCACTTCATGGCCTCTTTGGACTAAAATGTCAGACACCCCTCTTTTGAGGCTGTCAATCGAACAGCCGGAAGGACGTGCATCGGCTGGATTGGATTGGATAATCACAAACTGCTGATGGCGAATTTGA
>JBCBZF010000932.1:0-2924 GCA_039815525.1 Bacteroidota bacterium
TAGCCAACCAGCATACGCTTACTTTTTTCTCGGAAAAAAGCTTTTGGGCCACGGCCCTGACCATTGCCATCATTGCCGCTGCTGGTTACTGGATCAACGATGTCTATGATTTTCGGATTGACCGAATCAATAAACCCAAGCGTACGATTGTCAATGCCATTCTGAGCGTCAAGAAGGTACTTACCGCCTATTTTCTGACCAATATGGCCATCCTCTTGTTTTCGGTCAGCTATCTTGGCTTTTTCTCAAAATTCTATCAGATCACCTTCATCAATTTCCTCTCGGTGATCATGCTGTTTATCTATGCCAGTTATCTGAAACGTGTTTCTGTGGCTGGTAATCTAGTGGTTTCTTTCCTGACTACCCTGGTCGTGATTTTGGCAGGCTATCTCTATCAAGTCAATCTGCCTTTGATCTGGGCGGGTATCTTTGCGTTTGAAATCACCTTCATCAGAGAAATCACCAAAGACATTGAAGACATCAAGGGAGATTTATCATTCAATCTTCACACCCTGCCAATACAAATAGGCATCCAGCGCACCAAATACATTCTACTCGCTTTGTACATTCTCTTCATTCTGAGTAGTTATTTACCATTCGCCATCCATGCCTGGCGCACCGATCAGTTTCTCTGGACCTATTTGATTCTTTCGATCCTGCTGGTTCAACTTCCCATGCTTTGGCTGGTCCGGAAAATGTGGCAGGCGAATGAACCAGCTGATTTCAGTCGCCAAAGTCAGGGGCTCAAATTTCTCATTCTCGCAGGGATGCTTACACTTTTTTTCCTCTAAACTGTTTCTCCCACCAAACAACTCACCCTGCAAGTGGGTTGATTCTTTGGGTTATTGACCAAAGGAAGAACCCCATTTTCCAATGAGAGTCTAAAAATGTCTGACACTAATTAGGCCAACTTGCCTAAACTTTCGTATATTGTCAGAATAAATAGTATGCAAGCATAACAAATTAAAATATGTCCACCACAGTCAAAGAAGCCATTCGTGGTGGCGAGTTTTTGATTCGCCCCACTGACCCCGCTGATGTATTTATTCCAGAAGAGTTTTCTGAGGAGCAAACCATGATGGCGGATGCCTGTCAGGATTTCATTGATGCTGCTGTTGCGCCCAATGTAGAGCGCATGGACAGCATGGAAGCGGGATTCATGGAAGGTCTATTGACCAAAGCCGGCGAAATGGGATTGCTGGCCATCACGGTTCCGGAGGAGTACGAAGGCCTGGGCATGAGCTTCAATTCTTCTATGCTGGTGGCTGAGGTGCTTGGATCGACTGGTTCTTTTTCAACCGCTCATGGTGCACACACTGGGATCGGTACTTTACCGATTCAATACTATGGTAATGAGGCCCAGAAAGCGAAATACCTGCCAAAGCTTGGTTCAGGCGAATGGAAAGCCTGCTACTGTCTGACCGAGCCGGATTCTGGTTCTGATGCCAATTCCGGAAAAACCAAAGCAGTCCTGAATGAAGCCGGCACCCATTATCATATCACTGGCCAGAAGATGTGGATTTCCAATGCAGGATTTGCCCATGTCTTCATTGTGTTTGCCAAAATTGAAGATGATAAAAATCTTACTGCTTTTATCGTAGAACGCGATTTTGGTGGGATTACGATGAATGATGAGGAGAAAAAGATGGGGATCAAAGGCTCGTCCACCCGCCAGGTCTTCTTCAACGACACCCCGGTTCCAGTTGAAAATATGTTGTCTGAAAGAGGCAATGGTTTCAAAATCGCCGTGAACATTCTCAACATTGGCCGAATCAAACTCGGTGTTGGCTGTGTGGGTGGGGCAAAAGCTGTGGCCAGTCTCGCTGTTAATTATGCCAATGAGCGTAAGCAGTTCGGCCAGGCCATTGCCAGTTTTGGTGCCATCAAAAATAAGTTGGGCGAAATGGCGGTCAAGACCTACGCCAGTGAATCCGCCAATTACCGTGCGGGGCAGGACATTGAAGACCGCATCAATTTCAACATCGCCCAGGGCATGAGCAAAGAAGAAGCGCAGCTCAAGGGCCTGGAAGAATTTGCGATCGAATGTGCCATCATGAAGGTGCACAGCTCCGAAGTGCTGGCATATGTAGTGGATCAAGGTGTACAGACTTATGGAGGCATGGGCTTTTCTGCTGATGCGCCGATGGAAAGAGCCTATCGCGATGCACGCATCTGCCGCATTTATGAAGGCACCAACGAAATCAACCGCATTTTACTGGTGGGCATGTTCCTGAAGCGGGCCATGAAAGGTCGCCTCAATGTCTTCGCTGCAGCGCAGCAGGTGGCCCAGGATCTGATGGCCGGTAATATTGCCGAGATTCGCAACGAAGGCACCTTGAGCCAGGAGGCTCAGGTAATTGCCAATCTGAAGCGTGCGATTCTGATGGTGCTGGGCAAAGCAGCCCAGGATGTTGGTGGCGCGCTGAATGACGAGCAGGAAATCCTGCTCAATATCGCGGACATGATCATTGAATTATATATCGCGGAATCGACGCTGCTTCGCACCAAAAAGCTGATCAGCCAGAAAGGCGAAGAAGCGATGGCCCGCCAAATTGATATGACAAAAGTTTATGTATATGAAGCAGCTGATGTATGCTTTGACGCTGGGAAAGAGGCGCTGGCCGCTTTCGTGAAGGAAGAGGAGCAGGACATAATGGTCAAAGGTCTGCGACGCCTCACCAAGGCGCCACTGACCAATACCCACCGCCTGCGTCGTCAGATTGCTGATACCATGATTGACAGGAATGCCTACGCATTCTGATCATACGGCTTCCCGCAGAGGGAACTCAAACTACTTTCGACCGTCTGCCTCCAGCAGGCGGTTTTTTTGTTGGTAAATATACTGCGCAGCTCTACGGTCATGCCTTCCGCGCAATGTACAAACCTCTCCCACTCAATCCCTCTGTGTCGAAAGTAGCCTGAAA